>BACX01000247.1 GCA_000333335.1 Sphingomonas-like bacterium B12
GCCAGCGCTTTCAGCCGTTCGCGCCATTGCGGCGGTCGCTTGTCCGCGACGAAGAGCGCGAAGGCGAGGGTCAGCGCGATGAGACGATCGTCGAGCAGCGGCCGCTCTTCGATGTCGGCCGCAATCGCATCCAGGCTGTCCGGCCCGAAGGCCCAGTAGCGACCGAAGATCGAGACATGCCACCAGTCGACGAGCTGCTGGTCCTTCTTGGCCTCGCGCCACGCCCGTTCCTGCTCGACCGAGTGCCAGAACAGCGCGTGGTTGAGCTCTGACCACCCCTGCACGAGCTGGGGCAGATCCTTGCGGACCTCCTCGAAATGGCTGCGACCATAATCGCTGGCGATCGGGAGGAGCCGGAGCGCGCTCAGCGTCGACGGCGACAGTGCCGCCTGATCGCGCGCTTCGATCAAGCGCACGGCGATGCGCGCGGCCGTCGCGGCGAGCCAGCCATGCGCCTTCGAAATCTCGCAATGCCGCTCCTCGATGAGGGGTTCGCGCAGCAGAAGCGCGACGAGGCCGTCCATCAGTCCGCCGAGCAGCGCGACCGGGAGCCCGTCGACCATCCGGGCGAGGGGATCGGCCAAGGGATCGACCTGATGCGGATTCTTTCGCGCCGTCGCCTCGAGCGCCTGCAAGACCCAGGCGATCGCCGCCTCGTCATGAGGTAGATCGGCCAGCAGCTCGCCGAGCCAGTCGCGCGACAGCCCCGGCCCCTCGGCCAGAAAGGCGGTGCGAATGTCCGCGGCATCGGCGGGCGTGCCGACCGCGAACACCGCGCGGATCGCTGCGATGCGGGTATATTTGGCGCGCGACGTGAGCGCGAAGTGCTTGGCCTTGGCGGCGAGCGCGGCGATGTCGCCCTGATAGACCATGCGCAGCAAGAACCAGGTGATGTCGTCGTCCGCGGCATATTGTTCGAGAAGCGCACCGATCTCCTCGGCGAGATCTGGATTGGAGAAGCGCTGGACCGCTTGATAATCCATCATCGAGCGGCCGTGCGCGGGCTGCGCGATCTGTTCACAGGTCTGGCTCAGGATGTGACGCCGCGTGTCGAAAGGCAGCTTGGCGGGGTCGCCTCCCTCGAACAGCACCTCCGGCGCGAGCGCCACGACCTTGTCGAGGATCCTGCGATCGAGCGCCGCGAGCCAGGGCAGCACCGGCCGCATCGTTGGCACGATCACCTCGATGCCATATTGCTTGCGGAAGAACAGGCCCTCGATCTTCGCGCGCGAGCCCTCGTCGACCAGCAGCGAATGCAGCCACTCGGCGGTCAGATATTCGCGCACCGAGCGATGGTGGAACCGCTTCGTGCCGTAGATGCCGGGATCGAAGATTGGCCGCGACAGCAGGATCGCGCAATCCTTGTCGTCCCAGCTGATGAGGACGTCCTTGATCGGCAGGCCCTTGCTATTCTTGTCCCCGTCGGGAACGCGGATTGCGGATTCCTGGCAGAGCGTCGTGGCAGCGGCGACGAGGCGGGCGCCCTCGCGGATGCGGTCGATCGCGATCGGCCGCGCGTCGGCGCGGTCCTGGTCGCGCTCCTCGAGACGCTTGGCGATGCTGCTCGTCATCAGGTCGAGCCGCGAGCCGATCCGCTGGTGATCGTTCCAGAACTCGACGGTTTCGGCGAGATCGAGCGGCCGGGTCGTGAACGACCCCGCTTCGGCGCGCTCCACAGCCTTGGTGAAGGCCTTGATGTCGGTAACCCCCTTGGCGACCGCGAAGGTCTCGACCTGGGCGCCGTGCAGATCCTCAAGGGTCACGATGCGGAACGGGGCGTGCTTGTTCTCGCGCTTCCCAGCGGCCTCGGCCGCGACGGCATATTCCCCTTGCGGCGTCGGCGTCTCGTCGGTCGCCTTGGCCGGAGCATCCCAGCGAAGGTTGTTCCGGCACAAGAGGAGGTCAGTCGCTGGGCGCCACGCATCGGTCCGGCCTGTGATGATGATATGGCTGCGCGGGAGCGCCCGGTCGATCCGCTTGCCGATGCGGCGGACGGCGCGCTCGAAATCCTTGGGGTCGCGCAGGCGCGCCTCGTCCACGGAATCGAGAAACAACCAGCCTTGCTCGCGCGATGCGAGCCAGGCCTCGAACTCCTCGAGGTTTCCTTCCTCGAAGCTGGTCTCGAAATCGTCGACGACATGTTCGATGCGCAGGAAGAAGGCGGGCTTGCCGTCGACGCGCAGGCGCCGGCAGGCATGCCGGATCTCCTCGGTCTTTCCCGAACCGGCCTCGGCGAGCACGATGACGCGCGGCTCGGCTAGGAGATCCGCCCAGCGCGTCAATGCCTCGCGCGCGAAAAGGCGCACCATCTTCGCCTCGTCGCCATCCTCATCGGAGATAGCGAGGTCGCGAAAGGTGCGGTCCAGCTCAATGAAATCGTCGAGGTTTTCAGACATGGCTTGCATATAGTCGTTACGGCCCTAATCCGCACGCGGGATGCCGCGAAAAGCGCGCCGACATGCTTAATCTCCTACGATCGAAATGAATTGGCGCCGGCAGCGCGAGCATCGTTCCGGTCTCGCTTTCCGACGCACCCTGACGGTCGCTTACTGACCGGCAGGTTATGCGTCGGAAGCCGCCATATCGCGATGCCACAAGGAAAGGCAGATTTGTCCCATGGTCGGCTGTCCGCCCCGCGCCGAAAACCCCAGCAGTGAACTCTATTCGTCGGTCGAGGAGATTCAACGTCGCGCCAATATCTCCGGATGCTCCCTCGACCCGATCAGCCACGCCCATGCCTTCGGTTCGCTTGTCGCATCCGCCGCGCAGGCGTGTGGGATGTTAAGAGCTTGAGCGAGGAAGCGCTTCCTTTGTTCGCCGCCGCTGACGAGCATGCGGCAAGCTACCGCCAGCGGCGACCGAGCCCGCCGTCGCACTGGCCGCGATGCGCGACGGCGAAAAGGTGGTCGAGGACTATCGCTCGGTGAGCCTGTCACCGCGTGCCCACCCCCTCGCCTTGCTGCGCGACAAGCTGACCGCGCGCAGAATGATCACCTGCGCGGCGCTCAAGGGCATAAAGGACGGGCGCTGGGGCAATCTCGTCGGTCTCGTCCTGCTCCGCCAGAAACCGGGTTTGGCGAAGGGTGTAATGTCCAGCACGATCGAGAACGAGACCGACGTTGCCAGTTTGGTCGTTTAGCCAACCCTATTCTAGCGCTATCGGCGTATCGTGCTCGGCGCCTCGATGATGGGATTGCGTCCAGCGTGAGGGCTACGTCATCAACGTTGTCGTGCAGCGGCTCGATGATCTGTCGCCGCTGCTCGCCAGTGTCGGTCGGCGACACGATATCGCTTCGTTCTACCAGGTCAGCCGCGCCGATATCGTCAGAAGCGCCATGGCAGCCGATCCCCGCGATCCCGCCGAGCGGCCGCTCGGGCGCAAGCCGCGCGATCTGTACGATCCCGCTTTTCGTCTGGGATCGGGGATCGTCGCCGGGGGAGCCGACCGAGGGGATCAAGATCAAGCCACGCGACTTTCGATGACGGTGCTGATGCGCTGCCTCAA
Organism: Sphingomonas-like bacterium B12; assembly: GCA_000333335.1. Classification (GTDB taxonomy): domain Bacteria; phylum Pseudomonadota; class Alphaproteobacteria; order Sphingomonadales; family Sphingomonadaceae; genus Solisphingomonas. Next base: position 3,506 of record BACX01000247.1, read on the forward strand.
TCGCGCCCGACCGCGACAATAGTTGCCCCGGCATACTTCGGATCGTCCGCATCAAAGCCGAAAAATGGCTTGAACCGATAGCTGTCAAGACGCGGATCGATCAGCCCGTCGAGCTTGAACGTGCCGAGCTTTGTTTCGCGAGGTGCGGCACCATCCCGCTCGATCGTGACGGCATCGACATAAAGTTCATCGTGCCGCTTGTAGAGAATATGAGGGGCGAGTATTACGCAGCCCTTGTTGTAGACGGCGATTATGCGACGCTGGCGTGTAATCGCTTCCGTGATGATATGCTCGGCACCCATAGGCCTTGCCTATGCAATCGACGGTGAATGTCGAGGATAATATTTGGGACGGCGAAAGCCGCCCGAAATGCGAAGCGCTATTCGCAGGAGGAGTAGAGAGTGGCAGACGACAATGCGCACGAGCTGATCAATCTGACCGCCGACATCGTGTCGAGCATGGTCAGCAACAACAAGGTTGCTACAGACGAGATAGCCGGCTTGATACAATCAACCTATGAGGCGCTGGCGACCGTCGCAACGCCTGCACCCGCTCCGACGTCCGCTCCCGAGCCAGCTGTCAGCATCAAACAGAGCGTGAAGCGCGACTTCATCGTGTGCCTGGAAGACGGCAAGAAGTTAAAGATGCTGAAACGATATCTGCGCACGAACTACGACATGACGCCTGAGCAGTATCGGGAGAAATGGAATCTCCCAAAGAGCTACCCGATGGTCGCGCCCGCCTACGCCGAACAGCGCCGGTCTTTGGCAGTCGAGCGCGGCTTGGGCCGAAAACTCGATACCGCAGCAAAGACCGTCGCGGCAACCACTAAGCGCGCCGCGAAGGGCGTGACCGAAGGTCTCGCCGCGGCCCGAGAGCATTTGGGGGGACAGGCCGCGGCCAAGGCTCCGCCTAAGCGTGGGCGTCCTCCGAAAAAGACGAAAGCCTCAGCCTCTTGAAGCGCGGAAGCTGAGCAAGAATAACCTCATGGCCTCGCGAGTACCAAGGGCTCGCGGGGCCCCGCTTATGGAATCTCAAGCGAAGATCAACCCTTGCGAATCATCGAGTACCGCGCTGACAGCTTCCTGGCCGGCAATCTACGCGTCTGCGGCTCGCTCCAGTTCTGCGATCCGTTCTCGGCAACTCGCTTCGACAATCCGTGTTAACATCCTGACGCGGTCACCAAGCCAGATCAGCTGCTCTTTTGAAACCTCAAATGGCCTCGGGTATCGTCCGTTAACGTAGGCCTGCTGAAGCTTGCCGAAAGCCTTGATGTCTTCGTCCGTTTCCCGGGGCCAAGCCTCGTGGAGCTCGGGCTCAACGAGTTCCGCCTGCTCTCGCAATGTTGAGAGGTCATGAACATACGGGGTGTAAAAAGTTCGGGTCAGCATGACTGCGTGATAGAGCCGCTCAACACACTGATGAAGCTCAAAAGCAGCCTTCTTCAACCGATCTCTGGCCAAATTTGTCTCGAAGTCATCGAAAAACTCTGCCGCGCTAGGCAGCCACTCATCCCTATAGCCTTGAGCCATTTTGAGGGCCTGTTCGCCAGATTTAGGCCGAGGGATCGCAAATTGGGTTTCGTCCGACTCGTATAGCGCTATTCCATCCCGTACTACATCTATGAAGAAATAGCGCCCATGCGAAAGGGCATCGTTTACCTGGGAAATAGAATGTACAAAAAATTGGACCGGCGATAGTATCGAATGAGATATCAAATACTCTCTGCGGAATCGCTCGAGCAGATTTGACCAATATGCAACCCGATCGGTTAGCCTATCATCGCTAACGACAATCAACAGGTCATAATCGGAATGCTTTCCGACGCGGGTGTGAGGCTCATAAACCCAATCACCGCGAGCATAACTTCCATAAAGTATGATCTTGAGAATGACACCACGGGTTTTCCATTCATGCCGGGCCAAGCCGAACTGGTCCTCAAATTCCTCGAAGATCATATCGACGATCCGCGAGAGCTCTCGCTGACGGTTGTCCGGAAGGTGGCTCAAGCTGTTTCGCATGTGCCCGCTCTCATCGCGATGCGCCCGCAACGCGCTTCTCCGGAATTGTCGGAGCGGGCTCGCTCCCCGCCTTTTGCTCGAGTAACAGGATACGTTCTTCGCAAACGATGCGAACGACGCGCGCTAATTCCTGAGCCTGCTCGCCCAACCAATCGAGCTCCTCAGCGCTAATCCGATAGTGGCTCGAATACCGGGCCTTCACATAGGCCTCCTTGAGCTTGTTGAACATTCCGGTCTGCTTACGATCGTCCGAAGGCCACACATAAACCAGTCGTCGGTCGAGTTTTTCTGCCAGTGAACGGAGGTGGGCGATATTATGAACATGGGGCGTGTAAAACGTACTCGTTAACAGCACCGTATGATAAAGCTGCTCGACCGCTTGGTGAAGCTCAAACGCAGACTTTTTAAGCCTTCCCCTTTCTCGGTTTGATCTAAAATCATCGAAAAATTCTCCAGCGTTCGGGTACCAATCGGCAAAATATTCCTTCGCCATCTTCAACGCGCTTTCCGGCGTCTGTGGGATCGGCTTGCGCAGCGGCTTGTCATCCTCCTGATAGATGGCGATGCCCTCGTCGGCGACATCCATGAAGAAATAGCGGCCCTGCGCCAGCGCGTTGTTGACCTCCTGCTTGGTATGGACGACGGCGCTCACCGGAGCCGAGATCCGCCTCTCCAGCAGTTCCCGCACGAAGCGCTGATCCAGGTCGTAGCCGAAGCGGGTGTCGTCGATGATCCGCTTGTTATTGACGATGATCAGCAGATCATAATCCGAGCGGTAGCCCTTCTTCGTATGAGGCTCCCACACCCAGTTGCCGCGCGCATGGCTGCCATACAGAATGATCTTGTGGATGCGGCCCTTCTTTTTCCAGGCCTGCGCCTCGGCCGCCATCAAGGCTTCGAAAACCTCGAAGACGACTTCCACGACACGCTGGACCTCGCGCTGCTTGTGCGAAGGGAGGTGGTCGACGTCAGTACGCATGTTCGGCAATATAGCGGATGCCACGCAGATCCGCACGAATTCTCGCGTCGTTCATCGCTCGATCGCCTGCAACAACAAACGCTCCGCCCCGCAGACACCCTGCGGTCGGACCGGCGCGGGACGTCGATCGGGCCATTGCTTTTGCGTGAGAGGAAGGCGCGCGGAGTTGAAGCGGTACGGGCCGCGCTGTTTCATCGCATCGGGTCGCAAGCGCGCTTTCGCGCTGGCTCGGCACCGTGGCATTGAACGTGAACAGAGGCTGACCCGCGATAGCAATCGAGAGCCTGAAGTCGGGCCACATGGCGGGTGCAGCCCGCATTCCGGCGGCTTCGTTTCGCATACGACCCTTTTGCCGTCACCAGCGAAAGCCGCAATGCCTATCGTGTCCGGAAGTCGCCCGATCATGGTCCGCGCCGCCGATGCGCTGGTGGCCATTGCCCACCTCGATGTCCGTCAAGAGCCGCCGAAATCCCGTCGCGGGAACTGCGCCGACCGGATCGTCGAGCGTCCCGGCGTCGCCCCGCCTAACGTGGCCGTCATCGTTCACCAGACTGATTAGTCTCCCCACCGGTCCCCGGTGTCAATGCAGAGTGGAGGGCCCGTCGAACGCGTGATCGTCTCCCAGCGCGTAACGGTGGATCTCGTTGCTCTCCGCCAGGCGTCCGGCCGCGATTTCGCGGCGTGTGACCTTCAGCAAACGCGCTCGGTCGATCTCTCCGTCGACAAGACTTTCCGCGCGCAGGAACATCCAGATCTGGCCCTCCCGGTGCAGGCGAAACGCCTCGACGTCACGGCCTTCGTCCACCAGATGCGCCTCGACGATGTCGGCGATGACGTTGAAGAGGCGCATCAACTCGACGCGGCTCTCCTCATCGTCGATATTGTGATGAAGGATCAGAACCTCTTCTCGCAACGCCGGCGCAGGAAAATCATCGCCGCTGCTATAGCCGAAGAGACGATCCCGGAACGCGATCACCAACGGATGCATAACACCCTCCCGCCTTACGGCCGCAGGGTGGCGCCGACGGCGAGAGACGGCAAGACCATTATCCTGTGCCGGCTGCGCCGCGGGGTAGCGTGTCTCCAGCAGCATGCTAAGGATGGGGTATCGCGGCGCCTGGAATCCGCTTTCCCGCGTCCCACTCGGTACCGGATGGCGAGGGCGTCGCGAACCCTTTTACGGGTGTCGAGACCAGACGATCAGCCTCCTCAAGACTCGCCTTTCCCGGCTGCAAGCGCAGAACTGATCAGCACCGCGAGAGCCTCCTCCGCCCGGGTTCGGGTGAGCGGGTCCTTCGCCGCGAGATCCTTGCGGATCCAATCGGGTGCGCGCGCAAGAAGCTCGGTGACAAGGGTCGTGATGGCATCGTGAGTCATGGCGGACCCTCGCCACAGTACAAGCGAGGCGTCAATACAGTTGGGATCAGGACACCGAAGGCCCGCGCTGCCGGCCGATCGTCCAGTGGATCGTCTCGCCGCGCATGATGCCCGACACCGACTTGTCCAGATGGCGATCGAGCACCGGTCGCCACGGCACCAACGTGAATTCGCGACTCTTCTCGAGCAATGCATATCGGCCAGACGCCATGTCGACCACGCGGCGGTAGACGCCCTCGACATGATCACCTGCGCGAGCCACGCTATAGGCGAGGCCCAGTTCGTCCGACAGCCGCTCCGCCGTGCGCTGGACGTCGCGTCTGCGCAGGACCGCCAGCAGGTTGGCCCGGTATGCAAGCCTCCCCTGCTCCTCCTGGGCGAGCCCTTGTTCGATCAGCCATTGGCGGCGGCGATCGAGCGCATCGCGAACCTCCCGGCCGAAGCCCGCGTCGCGCAACGGCGAGGGCGCTGCCGCCAGCAATTCTCGATCCAGCCAGGTGGCCCCGTTCGCCCCGATCTGGCGTCCAAGCGAGACCGTCGAAAGCGTGTCGACGATCACCGGTGCGTTTCGCGCCTGGTACGCCTCGAACGCGACGGCGCGCTCGATATGGTCGGGGGCGACGATCCAGGTCCCATCCGCTTCGCGCTCGACCGAGCCAAGCGCCCGTCGCATCGCCTCCAGCCTGCGGACATGGGTCTCGGCAAAATCCTGCGTGGCGCTCTTATCGTGGCGCAGATGGATGTCGATCGAATAGCGTCCGCCATGCGCCGCGGCGACCTCGGCCACGATCCGATCGGCGGCGCGCGGCTCGATCGGCCGGTGTTGGATCCGCACCACCGCGCCGGCCGGCAAGATGTCGATCGCTTCCGCCTTGCCGATATCGACGTAATGGCTGCGTCCATCCGTCGCATCGACGATGAGGTAATGGCGGTCGTTCAGCTCGTCGGACAGGCCCCGTTCCACGACGCGGCCGACGACCGGTGCCATGGAGGCAGGATCGGCGATCGCATAGTCAGTCGCAGCGCGCTGCAGCCCTTGCGCGGTGAGGGCGCGCTGCATCGTGCGGATGATGTCCCCGCGCTCGCCGATCTGCCGCAGCGTGGCATCCATCCCTTCGGCAAGACGCCACCGGCCCGGTTCGATCTCGTCCGCGAGCCCGAGCCGGCCGAGCGTGCGCAGCCGTCCCGCCCGCAGGGTTTGCTGAAGAGGATCGCGATGGGCGGCAGGCACGATGCGATCGGCGGTCGCCTCGCGCAGTAGCCCGCGATCGATATCGGTCAGCCGCTCCTGCTCGACCTGCCGGTGCAGGCGCTCCTCGATTTCGCGGTCGGTGCGGGGCCCGAGATCGAGCGAGACCAGTTCGGCGGCGCGCTCGCGCAAGCCGTGGGAGATATAGTCGCGCGCGATGACGAGATCGCGTCCGCGCTCGTCCTTGCCCCGGACAATGAGGTGGGTGTGCGGATGGCCGGTGTTGAAATGGTCGACCGCGACCCAGTCGAGCCTCGTGCCGAGATCCTGCTCCATCTGCGTCATCAGGCGCCGGCTCAGATCCCTGAGATCCGGATATTGGTCGCCATCGTCGGGTGAGACGATGATCCGGAACTGGTGACGGTCGCCGGCCGCCCGCTCGATGAAGGTTTTTCCGTCGGCATGATCGGTATCGGCGGCGTAAAGCTCTCCGCGAGCGCCCTCGCGCGTCACGCCATCGCGCTGGATGTAGCGAAGATGCGCGCGCGCGCCATCCAATCCTTTCGCACCGTCGACCCGCCCGATGCGGAATTTCACGACGACGCGTCGCTGGCGAAAGGCGGCGAACCGGTCGCGCGTCGCAAGCACGCGCCCGACGCCGACGCCGACGCCTGAGCGGTTGCCATGGAAACGTCCCACTCCCCGGCCCGCTCCGCGAAGACCGCCCGCCAGATTGGCGGCGCGGATCACCTGCCCCAGATAGGAGCGCGCGCCCTTCGTACCCGTCGAGCGGAGCCGCCCCAGCCGCGGGGTAAAGTCGCTGTCGTCGACCATGATCGCGTCCTTTCGCCGAAGCACATGGCGAAACATCGAGCCCGCGTGAATTGGCGCCATCGACATTCGCGCAAAACCAACCGTTTAGCTGCGGAACGGAAGCCGATGGCGCCATCTGCCATCCGGCGGCGCCACCGGCGCTCCCTCGAAAAACGATGTGCAGGCAACGGCTTATGGAGACGTGCCTCAAGAGCATGGCGCCATTCGTTCAATCTTGCCCTCCACGCTTTGTACTCCCACACCCCTCGCCGCCCGTTCCTTTCGCATGCGATGGCGACGAAGGATCGGAGCGGCGTTGACTGGCGCCGCTCCCGTGTCGTCCTCAGCTCCGCCGTCGCTGCCGCTCCTGGTCGGCCAGCGCCGCCGCCAGTTCGGCCTCGATCTGCAGCCTCTCGCGGCTGTCGTCGTTCCACGAAAGCTCTGCCCGAAGCTCCTCGATATGCTGCTGAAGTTCCATCATCGCCTCCTGATCGCCGAAAGACAAAGGCGAGGCCTGGCGTGGATCGAGCCGGGTCAAGGACCGCGTCAGCGGCCGCGAAGCGGCGACGGGGGTGCCGATTTTGCGTCAGCAAAATTGGGGGCACCGTCGTCCTTGAGGCGGCCCGATCCATGCCGGACACTGGGGCAATGCTGAGCGGATTTTCCTCTCTCGTTTGGCGTTCCCGCGCTTATGGATTGGGGGCCGGCGCAGGCGTGAACGGCACGAAAAGCGAACCGGTCGGAAGGGAATCGGGCGGGGTTTTGGCGGGGTCCTGCCCCGTCTTCGCCGCTGGTCCGAGCGTGAAGAACAGCTTCGTTCCCGACAGGATTGCGGCGGGCATGGTGCCGGACGCTGGCCGTCTGGCGAGACGAAAGACATAATCACGCGTCTCGCTCGGTAGCGGCCGTCCCGTCGCGAGATGCTCGGCGTAGCGTTCCGGTCCTGCGTTGTAGGCACCGAACAGGCCGGGATAGCCGAAGCGATCGACCATCAGCCGCAGGTACGCCGTCCCGGCCAGAATATTGTCGTGCGGATCGAAAGGGTCGCGGCCCAATCCGTACCGTATCCGCATCGCGTTCCATGTCATTGGCATCAGCTGCATGAGCCCCATCGCGCCCGCACGGCTGACGATCGGTCGGCCGTCACGCATGGTTTCGCCGCCGCTTTCGGCCGCCATCACCGCATCGATCCAGTCTTGCGGAACCGCAAACCGGCGCGAGGCCTCGACGACAAACGGCTTCCAGCGCGCGACATGTCCCTGCGTCACGGACTCCGCCTGTACGGGCAGGACTGCGCGGGCCGGTGTCGTCATGATGGGTGCCGGCGCCCATGCCGATGCGAGCAAAACCCAAGCAAAAGCGCGCCCGGTCATGACCGGGGAGCATGTAGGACGGGCGTCCACACGGGCCGCGCGAAGCCGATGATCGCGGACGCATCGACGGCACCAAAATACCGGCTGTCGAACGAATCCGTGACGGGCGAGAGCAGGAACAGGCGGCCGTCGCCGAGCCGTTCGCACCCGTTCCACCACGGCATCGGACGGCCACTCCTGTCGCGCCTGTATCGTATCGCGACGACGCGACCATCGATGGAGATGGCGTTGCCCTTGGCGCAAATGCGGCTTCCGGAAAGAGCCGCAACAGGCTTCAGCAACGGCACATCGAGGGGAAGATAATGCCGTTCGTCCGCCAGTCGCGCGACCGGCGCGGAAAGCCTCACGACCAGGATATCGCCGCGCACGATCAGGCGATAGGGCGCCACCGAATAAAGGCCGACCGGCAGGCTCCGTGAGGCATTCCACAGCAACCGGGGTGCGATGCGAATCGCCGTTTGGCAGAGGATGCCGGCACCCGAAAACGCCAGACCGGTCAAAGCCGCGACCAGAATCCTCTGTCGACGGATACGTGTTTCGGAGGCGAGCGGCGGTTGCCAAGGGAGGGTTCGGATACGGCGGCGCTCACGCATCGCCCGTCTCCTTGCCGAGGTCACGCACCGACCATCGATCGAGATCGTCGATATGATAGCGGATGAAGCGGCCGTGCCGCCGGAAGGCCGGACCGCGCTTATGCCAGCGCATGTTGGCAAGGGTCTTCGGACTGAGGCCGAGATAATGAGCGGCCTGTTTGGGGTCGAGAAACGGGCTTGCGTGGCGCGCGCGCTGAGCGCGCACGATATCATCGTCGTGCATCATGATGTCTCCGTGGCGATCGCGCGACCGGCTTGGGTCTTTCGGGATCGACGGAGATGATGGAGGCCCAACACGCGTCGCGGAACGGACGAAACAGCCTGCCCCCGCAAAACGGGCATCAAAGTTTCCGGGTCGGAGACCGCCCATGGTGGGCCGCGGGAGGACGGTTTGCGCCACCACCCGAGTCACAATGCGAGGACCGATAGAGCCGCGGAGCTCTACCTCCGCCGCCTGCGGGTCTTGGAATTCACGGCGGTCCGGCAGCCTGAAATCGTGTGGCGGCGCGGGTCACCCATCGCTACGAGTGGGAGCAGTTCGGTGCGCGGCGCAAAGCATGGCCGAACGTGATCGCGCATCGCGAACGCACGTTTCTCGATGGACAAAATCTCGCGCTTGGCACCCGGGCTGCGTCCTTCCGCAGCGACGGG
>BACX01000246.1 GCA_000333335.1 Sphingomonas-like bacterium B12
CGGCATCAGAAGCCGCCTTCTTTCCGAGCATCGGGCTCACCGGATCGGTCGGCTCGAACGGCAGCGATATCGGCGATCTGTTCTTGGCGTCCGCATCGCTCTGGTCGTTGGGCGCCCAGTTCGCCGAAACCCTGATCGATTTCGGCGCGCGCAAGGCCAAGGTGAAGGAAGCACGCGCCGCCTACGACCAGACCGTGGCCCAATATCGGCAGACCGCGCTGACCGCGTTCCAGCAGACCGAGGACGCGCTCGTCGCCAGTCGCGTGCTCGCGACGGTCAGCACCGAACGCGCAGGCGGCGCGGACGCGAGCCGCCGCGCCGCCGAATTGGCGTTCAACCAGTATCTCGCCGGTCAGATCGACTATACGCAGGTGGTCACCACCCAGGCGGCGTCGCTGTCCGCCGAGCAGGCGCGGATCAGCGCGATCGCTAGCCAGCAGGCGGCGGCCGTTTCGCTGATCCAGGCGATCGGCGGATCCTGGCCGGCAACGTCCTGAGCGGCTGTTACAAAACCGAACAATCAGCATGTCGACGGTTTGCGCGGACCGCCGAGAGGAACCTCGACACAAAGGAGGCTCCCATGCAAACCATACGCACAGTTACGGTCTCACGCCCCCCTGTCGCTCGCCGCCGAGTTCGTTCAACGGTTCCCGTTGCGCTCGCAGGCCTGCTCCTGCTCGCCGGCTGCGCCGGTTCGAAAGTCGAAACCATCTCGATGACGCCACCCCGTGTCGGGTCGGTGGCACCAGCGGCGGTCCGCGTAACAGTTACTGTTGCGCCAGAACTCAGTGGGGACAAGAATGCTGGAAAGGCAGCCGTCCGGCTCGCCGCAGATCTCGTCAAAAAATATCGCGAGGTTGGCCTGCCGATCCTCGCCGCCACGCAAGCACCGGCCGGCCCCGGCACTGCCACCGTTCAGGTCCGCATCACCCGCGCCGATCCAGGCAGCCGCGCCCAGCGCATGCTGATCGGCTTCGGTGCCGGCAAATCGGTGCTGCGCACCTACGCGACCTTTAACATCGAGGGGAGCGCTAGTCCGGTGCTCCAGTTGACGTCGTCGAGCAACAGCGGGCGCAAGCCGGGGCTCATCCTGCCCGGCGCGATCGCAGCGGCGACGAGCGACGCCACGCGTCTTGCCATCGGCGGCGGTGTTGGCGTCCTATTCGAAACACGCTCCGGGCTCGGCAAGGACGCCGACCGCTCTGCCAGTCTCATCGTGAACCAGACCCGCCAACTCTACCAGACCTGCGGCTGGCGTTGGCCCGCCGCTCAGGCCGGTCATTCCTGATTGCCACCGATCGGGCAACCACCAAGCTTCTGTAGAAAGAAGGTTCCGCATGAAGATGTATCCGTCCACCACACAAACATGTGTGGTCTTGTCACTCACATCGAGCCCTGCGTAGATCGACATCGGTCGCCCTCCTGCATTAAAGCGGCATTCCGACTTCGTACCATTCAGGAGGGTGGCTACATCAATTACGCGGTGTCCCAACCATGGCCTTTGCGGTCGCTGCCTATGTGATGGACCGGCAACAAAGCCGACCGGCAGGATTTAGGAGCGGTCCAAAGCTGCGGGAATGGCGACAATTGGCGCCTTGCTGATGGGCAGCTCTGTGTCGGCAGTCGACCACAATATGTCGTTTAGCGATCGGGCTTCGAACGGCAGCTTCCGCCAGAACCAGCCGTGGCCTAGCACGAAGCCGTTTGGCAACAGTGCGCCCAAAATTCGGTCATCCGCGCTGGCAGGTCGCGATCGTGAAAGCGGCCATTCGTTCATCCTGACTTCGCCTGCGGGCATCGGCCTAATACCTTTGGCGAACTTGCTCAGCGAGACGCGCATGGACTTGCTGCCCCGGCGATTTGCTCTCCAAACGGCCCTTCTGCGCTAGGCCTGCATGATTGCGCAGTCCGGTGTGTGTGCGGCCACACCGTGCTGCCACAGGTGTCGCGGCTGCGGTCTTCTCTACCCATGGCATCGTCCGATCCGCATCCTAGTCGTCTTCCTTCTATTCCTCGCCGTCGCCTCGCTGATATGCGTAGTTGAAGAGCGCATCGAGTTCGCTGAAGTCGGTCAGGCCCAGCCCCTGCCGCAGGCGTTCGGCGTCCGCTGCGAAGCGGGCGTAGAGCGCGCCGTCGACGGTCTTCTTCGTCGGAAGCTCCGGATAGCCACAGATGTTGGCGAGCCCCATGCCCGCGACCGAGTTGCGGTTCATGACCGGGAAACGAGCTGGATCGCGGGTGTGCAGCAGCTCGGTAATGACGTTGCTGCCGGCGCGCGGGATCATGTCGAAGTGGGACCTGAGGAGGTCGAACAGGGTGGCGGGGTCATCGGTCGGGTCGGCGGCCAGCGCCCGCAGCGCGGCCCGGAACCGTTTGGGCCGCTTGGCGACGATCCCCTTGCCGCGGGCCAGGCCGCTCGAGTGCCACTGGCCGATGAGCTCCTCGTAGGCATCGAGGAACCGTCCGCGCGCCAGGTCCGGCTGGCGGGAAAGGAGGGCCATCTGCCTGCGGGCCTTGGGGACCGCCTTGCGCCGGCGCTTGACCGACTTCGTGAAACCCTCCGGACCGTCGTCCGCGCGCATCTCAACCAAGAGGCCGGCGAGCGTGAGCGTGTCGCCGGGCGCGTTCGCCATCGCGCGGAACGCCCGCGTCTCCGCCGACTTCATCGTGATGCGGTAGATGTCGCGGCGCTTCTCGTATCCCCTGACCAGCTTGGGCTCCGCCTCGACGATGTCGCCCGCCTTGGCGCGTTTATCGATCCACTTCCGCAGCCAGCGCTCCTGACCTGCAGCCGACCCAGACAGTAGCGCCGACATCTCGTGGTTGTCCGCGAGGCCGCCTTTGGTCATATTCGCGGATCCGACGATCAGTGTTTGACGTCGAGGACCCTTGAGCCAGTACACCTTCGGATGGAGGGTGCGCCTGCTGCGCTCCCGCCCCATGTAGAGCGTGACGCTGCCGCCGGCGGCGGCAGCCTGCGTTTTTAGGCCCAGGATCGCGCGGAGCACCGCGGGCTCGCTTTGGTAGAAGTCGAGACCGATGACGAAGGTCGCGTCGAGCCCCGCGGCGACACGTTCCGCGATGGCCTTCTCGACGAGGTGCCACCCGGACGACTTGGCGAACGCCACGATGCATATAAAGTGCGTCGCATGCGCAAGATGGCGCTCGAGTTCGTCGGCGTGCCGTTTGTCCCCGTTGGCGAGCATCGGGGCGGGGCCGGTCGCTGTCGGGCTTTTGCTCGGCATCGCTTGGTCACTCGTTCTGGCGTAGATCCATGCTGCGGTGTCGCTCTCGATGCCGCCGGCGAACTGACCGCCGCATCATTGATACGCCGTGACCGGTGAATGCGCCGGCTCTTCCTCTCGGCTGAGGACCAGTAGGTCGATGTAGGTCTGGACGTCAGCCGTGTAACGGGCGCTTCTCCGCCAGCTGTTCAGGGAGAACACCTTCTTGCGCGCTCCCGTCTTCTTGTCCGTTCTCAAGGTCGAGAATTCCAGAGCGTTCTCCCGCGCCCATTCCTCGAAGTCCTTGTGGAGGACGCGCGCTTCCTCGATCAGCCGCGGGAGCCAGTCCGTAACGCCGTCATCCTGTCGCCTGTGCTTGAACGCGCGTACGAACACCACGAACGCCAAAGTGTTGATGATCCTGTCGGCGCCTTCGGTGGTCGCTCGATGCCCCGCGACCTCGGTGTATATCTCGTACAGCTCCGAAAAGGCGTCGACCACGCCGTCGTCATCGATTCCCGGGATGATGCCGCCGGTGTTCTTCATCATCCTCCGCTGGGTGGCCGTCGTGTACCTCCCGCTGGCTATGTGCATGATCCTCGTGAACAGGGCCCGTTCGATGACGTCGCTGTCGTCGATGTATTTGTTTCTGAGGGCGTCGGAATATTCGCCTCGCTTCGGCTCGTAGAGTAGGCCGGTTCGCCTGAAGACGGTTTCGGCGATCTCGCGGTTCTGGTCGTTGCTCGCGGTCCGATCGATGGAGGACACCGCGGTCTGCGAATTGGTGGCTGATGATATGCTGAGGATAAGGTTCTTTTTCGACTCCTCGTCGATCTGCGGCAGCGTGATGATCCTAACCATCACCTCCTTACCCGAGAAGAGACGCTCGCGATCGATGTCGGAGCTCTCGTCGAATATCCGCGCCAGGGTGTAGGCCGTCTGTCCGCCATTGATGATCTGCGGATTGACGATCTCCACCTGGGCTCGGCTCTTGGATCCCACGCGTTCGTTCACGTAGGTCTCGTCGGAGACGATCGTGATGCCGTTGTTCAGGATCGCGAACTCGCCGGTCTCGATCTCCACGATGCTCTGGTGGATGCCCTCGTTCGTCCGCTGCTGGCGGAATTCCAGGTACGACCGCGGATTGTAGCGCAGAATGGAGTTCTTGTAGCGCGACATGATCCGCGCGATCTCGAGCGTGGGGACGAGGACAACGGTGACCTCGCTGGGGCCGTGCGCCGTCATGATCTCGGCGCTCAGACGCGAGCTGTGCGACTTGTTGCTCAGGTCAATCTGCAGCCGCATGCTCGAGGTGTAGTGCTGCTCGCCACGGATGGTCGGCATGACAAGCTCGCCGTAGCAGCGGTCGAAGTTGACGATGTTGGTTTCGTCGCCGTGGAATAGCCGCTCGACAAGGGCGTATTGCTCCGCCTTGACGTTCGCGAGGATCGTGACCCGCGTCTTGTATCGCGCGATGTCCGGAATTTTCTGCAGCTTCTCGATGAACGCCAGGATGCGGCCGTTGTAGCGCTGGCCGTCAGCGTTCTCGCGGTGCCCTTGGAGGATCCGGTCCAAGTCGATCGACAGAATCTCTTCGGGGGAGATGTTCTTGGACTCGAAGTTGCTCGAATCCACCCTGAACTTGGACTGGATGATGTCCAAGACCTTGTTCTCGGTGTCGATGTGATAGGCGTCGATGCCGCCGTCGTGGCTTCCATCGGTGATCGTCAGCTCGCGGTCCTCGAAGCTGACGACCCCATACGTCGCGGCCAGGTAGAGATGGATGAACGCCCGGGCCCGTGCCTGGTTCTTCCGCTCCTCCGTGCTGTCGTCGAAAAGGGAGCTACGCTGCCTGACGCATTTCCCCTCCCTCACGTACTCGTCGAGGATATGTGTCAGAATCGCGTATTTGCGGGTCTGTCCCGAGTTCATTCAAACTTCCCCGTCGGAGTTGCGCGCTTGTCACCGGTAACCAGGACGAGCGTCATGTCTTTCTGCTCCTCCGGGTCGGTTTCCTTGGTCCGCTTCTTGAAGTCGGAGAGGGCCATGTCCTTGTAGCTAACCGCGGTCTTCAGCTCCCAGATTGACTTGCCGAAGGGGACGAACAGGGTCTCCTCCAAGCATTTAAGGACGCCGTCGAAGTCACGCGTCCGCCCGTTGCCGCGACTGGGAAAGCGGATCGACTGGACGCTGGTCGTCGTGGCGCAGATCAGATCCGCCAGCAGACCGGGGAGGTCCGCCTCCGACTGCGTTGTGCGTCCCCAAAGTTCGAGCTGGCTCGCTTCGATCCACTTCATTGCAACTCTTCCCACCCCATTCTTCGGCGTCAGTCAGATCGCGCCATTTTCAGATCGTTATGTCCGGCTGACGGCTTTTCCGCCAGTTGCCTAAATTCTCGAAGGAGCCACGAGCATGGGCAGAAACCCCAGCGGCCTCGATCGCGATAGCGATAGGCCGTGCGCCCCAGGCCTCACCGGCCCATACTTTCCCTTCACGCTTTGCCCAGCGCCTTGCCACGCCCGAGTGTCGCCCCCTTCTTTCCCGCCGCCTTGCTCGAAGCAGGTTTAGCCGCCTTTTCTGCGGCCTTGCGCGCCTCGCTCTTCTTCTTCACCGTCTTGGTATCGAGGCCACGGCGGGTCAGATCGATCCCGACGACGGCGAGATCCTCGACATTGGGATATTGGCTCGCAAGCACCGCCCAATGCTGGCGCAGCGCCACGAGCAGATCCTCGAAACTCTCGGCGCGGCCGCCGCCCGGCAGATCCCAGCTCTTTTTGATGCCAACATAGACGAGCAGGAAAATGCCCCGGCTCGATCGCGCGTCGCGGAGATAGTCGCCGCCAAGCTGAACTTCCATGCGCTCGAACAGATGCGGGCCGGTCCAATTGTCCGCCACCTTGAGCTCGACCGGAACCGGCGCGTCAAAGCATGCGCCCCGGAACCGCAGGTCGGGCCTTTTGGCGTCGGCAAGTTCTTCCTCGGGCGGGATGCTGTAGCGGCCTCCAGCTCGATCGCGCAGCCAGCCGCCGATGAACTTGCGATATTCGGTTTCCTGGTCGGTCTCCTGCAGGATCGAGGCGATGCTCTCGTCGCCATGCTCGAGATCGTGCTTAAGCGCTTCGAGCCGCTCCACGCCGAAATACCAGAGCTCACGATGATTGGTCGGCGTTGCGCTGCGCGCGTCGTGGAACTCCTTGACCTGGCCCGGTGTCCAGGGCGCGAAATCGGCATCGAGGGTCGCCTTGGTTTTCGCGTGGAAGCTCATCCACGGCCGCGACTTCACGGCCGGGTGTGCGCGCTCCATTTCCATGAGCGCGAGATAAGCTTCCTTGCCCGGCGCCTCGCGGATGAAGGTGAAGAGCGCGTTGCGCGCATCCTGGGCGTCGTCGCGCAGGCCCGGCGAATAGACGCCGCCGCCGGAGCGTTGGATATCCTCTTCCTCGCGGATATATTTCGCCATCAGCAGGTAAAGCGTCTTCATATGCTCGACGGTGCGGTAGGCGAGCCGCGCCCGGCCCTCCTGCTGACGCCCGCCGAGCAGCGCGACGACGAAGCGCAGCGCGAGATTGGTCTGTTCGGCGGGATCGTTCAGGGCCGCGAGGCGGGCGGCGACGGCGGGGATCGCGGCGTCTGGATCGACGCCGGCCCATGTCGCGTACCAGGTCGGGGTGAAGTCGGGATCATATTTCGCCGCTGCCTTGCGCGCGGCGATCTTGGCGATGTCGGCGTCCGCCACCGTCGAGGCCTGCACGATCGACAGGAGATAGCCGAGATTCCGCGGATTGACGCGCTTGGCGCGCAGGGCGGGCAGCAGCGCCGGCGCGACCTGATCGCGCGCGAACGCGCCATGCCAGGCCATGTCGTACAGGACGTAATGACTCTCGCCCTCGGGTTGCTCGACCTTGAGCTCGTGCTGGATCTCGGTCAGCAGCACCTCGGCGACCGCGTCGGGGAACGCCGCATGGAGGTCCGGCAACCAGTCCGGAAATCCGTTGAGCTCGGCGAGCGCGAAGCGCGCGGCGATCGCCGCTTCGGCTGGCGTCAGCGTGCCCAGCCAGTTTTCCACCTCGCGCGCCTCGATCGCGATCCCGGTCAGGCCGAAGATGACCGTGTACGGAGTCTGATTGGCCGAAGCGCCTGTCGATTGGGTGCGCGGCTTGAACTCATGCCAGAAGCGCACCGCGGCGTCGCGGAACGCGGTCGCCACCGGCTCGCCATAGGTGCCGATCAGCGAGCGCCAATTCCCATCAGTCCAATGGTTGTGATCGTCCCGCCCCGCCGACCGCATCCGTTCCATCAGATACAACTGAGTCTGACTGAGGATCGACCGCTTGCCTGCATAGCTAATCTGATCGACCCATTCGGTCAGGAACATCTTGTCTCGCTCGATC
>BACX01000245.1 GCA_000333335.1 Sphingomonas-like bacterium B12
CGCGCAGCCCGCCACGAAGGCTGGATGGTGCTGGCCGCGATCGTGGTGGTCTATATCGTACTGGGCGTACTCTACGAGAGCTACATCCACCCGCTCACCATTCTCTCCACCCTGCCCTCGGCCGGGGTCGGCGCGCTGCTGGCGCTGATGCTGGCCGGCGAGGATCTCGGCGTGATCGGAATCATCGGACTCGTGCTGCTGATCGGCATCGTGAAGAAGAACGCGATCATGATGATCGACTTCGCGCTGGAGGCCCGGCGCGCAGAGGGCAAGACGCCGCTCGAAGCCATCCGTCAGGCCGCGCGGCTGCGCTTCCGCCCGATCATGATGACCACCTTCGCCGCATTGCTCGCGGCCGTGCCGCTGATCGTTGGCGACGGCTTCGGATCGGAGCTGCGCCGCCCGCTCGGCCTCGCCATCGCCGGAGGCTTGATCGTCAGCCAGGCGCTGACCCTGTTCACGACACCCGTGATCTTCCTCGGCTTCGAGAGCCTCGCGGCGCTCTGGCGCGGCACGACCGATCCACAGGGTGAAGGCGCGCCGGCATGAGCATGACCGCGCTCTTCATCCGCCGCCCGGTGGGCACCATCCTGCTCACCATCGGCATCGCGCTGGCCGGTGTCATGGCCTTTTTCTCGCTGCCGGTCGCGCCGTTGCCGGATATCGACCTGCCGACCGTCAATGTCACCGCGACGCTGCCCGGCGCCAGCCCGCAAACCATGGGGTCGAGCGTCGCGGCCCCTCTGGAGAAGCGCTTCCAGTCGATCGCGGGCCTCACCGAGATGACCTCCCGCTCGAATGTCGGCATCACCCAGGTGACGCTGCAATTCGATCTCTCCAAATCGGTCGATGGCGCGGCGCGCGAGGTGCAGGCGGCGATCAACGCCGCGCGTGCCGATCTGCCCGCCACGCTCAAGACCAACCCCACCTACAAGAAGATCAACCCGGCCGACGCGCCGATCATGATCCTGTCGCTCACCTCCGACACGCGCTCGCCGTCGCAGATCTACGATGCGGTGTCTGCGGCGGTGCAGCAGCGGCTGCTCCAGATCCAGGGTGTCGGCGACGCCAATCTTGCCGGCGCCTCGTTGCCGGCAGTGCGGGTCGATCTCGATCCGGCGCGCCTCAACGCCATGGGTATCGCGCTGGAGGATGTGCGCACCGCCATCGCGTCGAGCAGCGCCGACCGTCCCAATGGCGTGATCGAAGACAGCCGGACCTCCTGGCTGCTCTACACCCGGACGCCGGCCCTCGCCGCCGCCGACTATCGCGACCTCGTCATCGCATGGCGAGGCGGCGCGGCGGTGCGCCTTTCGGATGTCGCCAGCGTGATCGATGGCGCGGAAGACGTGCGCACCTCCGGCTTCTACAACGGCAAGCGCGCGGTCGAGGTGATCATCAGCCGCCAGCCGGGCGCCAACATCATCCAGACCATCGATGCGGTGAAGGCCAGCCTGCCGTCGCTTCGCGCCGCGATTCCCGGCGACATCAGGCTCGACATCGCCTCCGATCTGTCGACCACCATCCGCGCCTCGCTCCACGAGGTCGAGATGACGCTCGTCATCGCGATCTTGCTGGTGATCGGCGTGGTCGGACTTTTCCTGCAGAGCTGGCGCGCCACCGTCGTGCCCGCCGTCGCAACTACGGTGTCGCTGCTCGGCACGCTCGGGCTGATGTACCTGTTCGGCTTCAGCCTCAACAATCTCTCGCTGATGGCGCTGACCGTGGCGACCGGCTTCGTGGTCGACGATGCGATCGTGGTGCTCGAGAATATCCAGCGCCATATCGAGGACGGCATGCGCGTGCGGGATGCCGCGCTGAAAGGCGCGCGGGAGGTCGGCTTCACCGTGCTCGCGATCACGCTCGGCCTTGTCGCGGTGTTCATCCCGCTGCTGTTCATGGGCGGCCTGCCCGGGCGCCTGTTCAACGAGTTCGCGATCACCATGACGATCGCGGTGCTGATCAGCCTCGTCCTGTCGCTCACCACCACGCCGATGCTCTGCGCCCTGATCCTGCGCGATAGCGCGAAGCCCGCCGGGCCGAGCCGGTTCGACCGCGCTTTCGATCGGCTCCAGGCCGCCTATGCCGGGTTGCTAGACTGGGCGATCGGCCATCGCCGCGCGACGCTCGCGATCCTCGCCGGCGCGTTCGTGCTGCAGATCCTGATGCTCGGCGCCGTCCCGAAGGGCCTGTTTCCGGACGAGGACACCGGCTCGATCCTCGGCGCGGTCCGCTCCGATCAGGCGATGTCGTTCCAGGCGCTCGAGGATCGGCTTCAGCGCATCGGCCGGATCATCAAGGCCGATCCGGGCGTCGAGAATGTCGTCGTCTTCACCGGCGGTCAGCGCGTCGGCGGCGGCTTCCTGTTCGTGACGCTCAAGGACCAGAAAGAGCGTGCCTCGGCCCGCGCGATCGCCAACCGCCTGCGCGAGCCGCTTGCCCAGGTGACGGGCACCACCAGCTTCCTCAATCCGGTGTAGGATCTGCGCTCCGGCGGCCGCCAGTCCAACGCGACGTACCAATATACGCTCACCTCGCAGGATCCGGCCGCGCTGGGCGCCGCCGCGACGAAGCTCGCCGGCCTGCTGCGCCGCGAGCCCATGCTGACCGACATCGACAACGATATGAGCGACGGCGGCGCCAGTGCTTTCGTCGACGTCTCGCGCGCCGATGCCGCGCGGCTCGGCATCACGCCTTCGGCGGTCGATCAGGCGCTCTACGATGCCTTCGGGCAGCGCCAGGTGTCGCTCATCTACAGCGGGCTGGACCAATATCACGTCGTGATGGGGCTCGCGCCGCAATGGCTCGGCTCTCCGGCCAGCCTCGCCCAGCTTTACGTGCCGACCGGCCCCGCCGCGCCCGTGGCCTCGCCGACCAACAGCGGCAAGGCCACCGCGCGCGATCCCGCGACCGGCAATGCGATCAGCACGGCACCGGCGACGATGGTCCCGCTCGGCGCGATCGCTCATTGGTCGGGTGGCGCGACGGCGACCCAGACCAATCATCAGGGCACCGAATCCTCGGCGACGATCTCGTTCAATCTCGCGGGCAAGACCTCGATCGGCGGCGCCGAGAAGCGGATCGGGGCGATCGCAGCCCAGACGCTCCCCGCGAACGTGCGTGGCGATTTCGCGGGCACGGCCGCGACTTTCAAAAGCTCGAACCAGACGCTGCCCCTGCTCGTCCTGCTCTCGATCGGGGTGATCTACATCGTGCTCGGCATGCTCTACGAAAGCTGGATCCATCCGCTGACAGTGCTGTCCACGCTGCCGTCGGCGGGGCTCGGCGCGGTCACGGCTCTGATGCTGCTCGGCATGCAGTTCGATCTGATCGCGGCGATCGGCCTGATCCTGTTGATCGGCATCGTCAAGAAGAACGCCATCCTCATCATCGACTTCGCACTCGTCGCCGAGCGGGAGCGCGGCCTCACGCCGGCGCAGGCGATCCGGGAGGCTTCGCTGATGCGCTTCCGGCCGATCCTGATGACTACGATCGCGGCCGCGCTGGGCGCGCTGCCCCTCGCGATCGGGTTCGGCGCCGGGGCGGAGCTGCGTCAGCCTCTCGGCGCGGCGATCTTCGGCGGCCTTCTGGTCAGCCAGGTCGTCACGCTCTTTACCACGCCCGCCATCTATCTTGTGCTCGATCGCTTCCGCCGTCGCCGCGACGCCGACGAGCTTTCCACGGAGCCTGTCCCCGCATGACCCCCTTCCAGAACCGGCGCGCCGCGCCGGCGCTCATCGCGTCCCTGCTCGTCTCGGCCTGCTCGTTCGCGCCGAAATATGCGCCCCCGAAGCTGGCCGCCCCGCCACCCGCCGCCTTCAAGGAGGCACCGGGCTGGCAGACCGCGCGCCCCGCCGACGATGTCGCCAAGGGCGAATGGTGGAAGCTGTTCGACGATCCGGTACTCGACGCGCTCGAGGCTAAGGTCTCGGTCACCAACCAGAATGTCGCCGCGGCGGCGGCGGCCTACGACCAGGCGCGCGCTGCGACGCGTGAGGCGAAGGCCGCCGCCTATCCGTCGATCAGCCTCTCGGGGGACGCCACGAAAACCGGATCGTTCGGCGATCGGACGCCGATCGTCCTCGGTGGATCGGGCATCGGGTCGGGCGCGGGGTCGCAGTTGAGCGATCTGCTCGATTCCAAGGACCATCGCTACTCCCTGTCGCTCGGCGCGACCTGGGAGCCGGATCTGTGGGGCAAGATCCGCAACAGCGTCACCCAGGCCAAGGCGCAGGCGCAGGCAAGCCAGGCGGATCTCGCCAACGCCACGCTCTCCGCGCAGGGCGAACTCGCCAGCAACTATCTGCAACTGCGCGCGAGCGACGCGCAGAAGGCGGTGCTCGATCAGACCGTCAGC
>BACX01000244.1 GCA_000333335.1 Sphingomonas-like bacterium B12
CTTCGCCGATCATGGCGCGCTGCTCGATCCGCCGACCGCCGACGTGACGGCGCGGGTCGTCTCGATGCTGGCGCAGATCGGCGAGCCGCTCGACAGCCCGCGCATGAAGGCGGCGCTGGACTGGCTGCGCAAGGATCAGCATGCCGAGGGCAGCTGGTGGGGCCGCTGGGGCGTCAACTTCATCTACGGCACATGGTCGGTATTGTGCGCGCTGAACGCGGCGGGCGTGGACCCGGCCAATGCGATGGTCCGCCGCGCGGTGCGCTGGCTGATCCAGATCCAGAACAGCGACGGCGGCTGGGGCGAAAGCTGCGACAGTTACGATCTCGCCCGAAGGGGGCACGAGCCGGCACCCTCGATCGCTTCGCAGACGGCGTGGGCGCTGCTCGGCCTGATGGCGGCGGGCGAGGTCGATCACCCGGCCGTCGTGCGCGGCATCGCCTGGCTGGAGCGGCATCAGGCCGAGGACGGGCTGTGGGGGCAGGAGCATTATACCGGAGGCGGCTTCCCGCGCGTCTTCTATCTGCGCTACCACGGCTATCCGAAATATTTCCCGCTGTGGGCGCTCGCCCGCTACCGCAACCTCAAGCGCGGCAACGCGCGGCGCGTCGAGTTCGGGATGTGACCATCCTGATCGCCACCGGCATGAAGAGCGAGGCGAAGGTGCTGGCCCGCGACGGCGTGATCGTCGCCACCGCCGGCACCGATCACGATCGGCTGGAGGCGGAATTGGAGGCGGGAGTCGCGGCGGGCGCCACCGCGATTCTTTCCATGGGGCTGGCGGGCGCGCTGGCGCCGCGGCTGAAGGCGGGGGACTGGGTGGTCGGCACGCTCTCGCCCACCGGCATGGCGCGGCGCGAATGGAGCATCGGCGCCGGTTCCGCCCGGCCCAGGGATGCGAAGCCCGATCCGCACCCGATCGCGCAGAAGGATGCCTCGCGCGGCTGGATCACGCGCATCGCCGGCGTGCTGCCCGGCGCCGTGGTCGGCCGCATCCATGCCGACGGCACGATGGTGGTGACGCCCGCGCAGAAGGAGCAATATCACTTCTCCGAACGCGCGCTGGCCTGCGACATGGAGAGCCACATCGCGGCGAAGGTCGCGCGGCGGCACAACCTGCCGTTCGCGGTGGCGCGGGTGATTTCGGACGAGGCGGATCGCGCGATCCCGCTCGCGGCGCAGGTGGCGATGGCGCCGGACGGCGGCATCCGGCTGGGCGCGGTGCTGTTCGCGCTGCTCAGGCGGCCGTGGCAGGTCTTCGCGCTGATCGCGCTGGCGCTCTCGACGGCGAGCGCGATGCGGACGCTGACGAGCGGCTATCGCCTGCTCGCCGAGGATGGCTTCGCGAAGCCCGAGGTCGGCCCTTCGGCTTGATGCCCCGTCATCCCGGCCGGTGCCGGGACGACGGGATGCGGATCAGTCCGCTTGCACCACATGCTTGGACGAGCCGGGCTTCGACGCCTTGATCCGGGCCAGCTCGCGCTCGACGTGGGTCGAGTAGACGTCGTCGGCCGGGCGCGCCTGGCTGAGATCGATGTCCTTGGCCATCGGGCCGGAGGTGCGTACACCCTTGCGGCCGATCTTCATGAACTCCAGCGGACGGCGCACGCCCTCGGCGGCGGCGGTGCCCTCGAAGCCGCAATGGACCATGCAGTCGCCGCACTTCTCGTACTTGCCGACGCCGTATTTGTCCCACTCGGTGTCTTCCATCAGCTCCTTGAAGGTCTTCACATAGCCTTCGCCGAGCAGGTAGCAGGGCTTCTGCCAGCCGAAGATCGTGCGCAGCGGCATCGACCAGGGCGTGCACTGGTAGGAGCGGTTCCCGGCGAGGAAATCGAGGAACAGCGGCGAGTTGGTGAACTTCCACTTCTTCGCGCCATCGCCCTTCGCGAACACCTCGCGGAAGAAGGTCTTGGTCCGCTCGCGGGTGAGGAAATGTTCCTGGTCGGACGCGCGCTCATAGGCATAGCCCGGCGACAGCGTGATTTCGACGCCGAGTCGCTCCATCTCGTCGAAGAAGGCGGCGAGGCGATCCGGATCGGCGCCCTCGAACACGGTGCAGTTCACCTGCACGCGGAAGCCCTTGGACTTGGCGAGGTTGATCGCCTCGACCGCGACGTCATAGGTGCCGGCGAGATCGACCGCATGATCGTGCATCGCCTGATCGCCGTCGAGGTGGATCGACCAGGTGAAGAAGGGGGACGGCTTGTAGTCGTCGATCTTCTTCTTGAGCAGCAGCGCGTTGGTGCACAGGATGACGAACTTCTTCTTCGCCAGATAGCCCTGCACGATCTTCGGCATGTCCTTGTGGAGCAGCGGCTCACCGCCGGCGATCGAGACGGCGGGGGCGCCGCACTCATCGATCGCGTCCATGCACTGCTGGACGGAGAGGCGCTGGTTCAGGATGGGATCGGGATAGTCGATCTTGCCGCAGCCGGGGCAGGCGAGGTTGCAGCGGAACAGCGGCTCCAGCATCAGCACGAGCGGGTAGCGCTTGCCGGACAGCTCCTTCTTGACGGTGTAGGCGCCGATGCGCGCGGTGACGGCGAGGGGGAGACCCATAATCTATCCTTGTCTCAGGCCACGCGGCTGCGCGGCTGCAGGCGGTTGAGCGCCGGCGGCAGGCGGAATTGCACATTTTCCTCCAGCCCGTCGAGCGGCTGGACGGAGGCGGGGGTGATCGCGCGGATCGCATCGACCACGGACTGCACCAGTTCTTCAGGCGCAGAGGCGCCGGCGGTGAGGCCGATCGTCTCCACACCGTCGAGCCAGGCGGGATCGAGCTGCGATCCGTCGGCGATGAGAAAAGCGGGCTTGCCCATCTCGGTGCCGATTTCGCGCAGGCGATTGGAGTTGGAGCTGTTCGGGCTGCCCACGACGAGCAGCAGGTCGGCCTGCTTGCACAACTCGCGCACCGCCGACTGGCGATTCTGCGTGGCGTAGCAGATCTCGGCGGTGGATGGCCCGGTGAGATCGCTGAAGCGCGCCTCAAGCGCGGCGATGATGACGCGGGTATCGTCCACCGACAGCGTTGTCTGCGTAATATAGGACACCGCCGCGTCGAGCGGGATCGGCAGCGCGGCCACTTCCTCCGGCGTGCCGACCAGATGCACCTCGCCGTCGATCTGGCCGAGCGTGCCCTCCACCTCCGGGTGGCCGGCATGGCCGATCAGCACGAGCACGCGACCCGAACCGACATAGCGGCGGCCCTGGTTGTGCACCTTGGAGACGAGCGGGCAGGTCGCGTCGATCACCGGCAGGCCGCGATCCTCCGCATCCTTCTGCACCGCGCGCGACACGCCATGCGCCGAGAAGATGGTCACCTCGCCGGCCGGAACCTCGTCCAGCTCCTCGACGAAGACGGCGCCCTTGGCCTTCAGCGTATCGACGACATGGCGGTTGTGGACGATCTCGTGCCGCACGTAGACGGGGGCACCCACCCGGTCGAGCGCCCGGTCCACGATGTCGATCGCGCGGATCACGCCCGCGCAGAAACCGCGTGGCTGGGCGAGCAGTATCTTGATCATCCAAATCTCCCGACGGGGAACGCACACATAGTCGTTCCACCGCAGTTGCGAAAGTGACCGGGAAGCCACAGCGTCCGGACTTGTTCAGTCGGCGTTATGGCGACATCGCCGATGAAGCCCCGCTGACAGAAGGATGACGACTTTGAAACCTGCTTTCCGCATCGCCGCCCTGATGATGGCCGCCATGCCCGCCGTGGCGCATGCCGAGGCGTCCGACCCCGCCGGGCGCATCTCCGCCTATGACGATGCCGTGATCGGCGTGATGAAGGCGAAGCTCGGCACCGCGGCGCGCGCCGACAAGTTCGAGGCCGTAGTGAAGGCTTACTACGACATGCCGACGATCGCCGGCCTCGTCGCCGGCCCGGCCTGGGCGAGCGCGTCGGCTGCCGACAAGGCCACCGCGATCACGGCGCTGACCCGCCATTCCGCCGTCAGCCTGGCGCGCAACTTCAAGGATTATGACGGTACGCCGTTCCGCGTCGATCCGAAGGTGATCGAGCGCGGGCCGGATCGCGTGGTGAAGGTCACCATCGGCAAGGACGTGCTCTATTACCGGATGCGCCAGTCTGCGGGCAGCTGGAAGATCGTCGACGTGATCTCCAGCGGCGTCAGCAACCTCGCCCTCCAGCGCGCCGACCTCGCGACGACGATCCAGAGCGGCGGGCTGCAGGGCATGGCGAAGAAGCTGGCTCAACTCGATGCGGTGAAGTGACCGGCAAGCCCTTCGTCATTGCGAGGAGCACAGCGACGAAGCAATCCATGGGCGTTGCGATTGAGGTTCTGGATTGCTTCGCTTCGCTCGCAATGACGCCTACGAGTTCTTCTTCTCCTGCGGACCCAATAGCGCTGGTTCGAAGATCAGCGCGCACACGAGCGTCCACGCCAGCGACAGCATCAGGATCTTGCCCATGCTCGCCGTGCCAGGGTGGCGGGAGAGCCACAGCGAGCCGAAGGCGCTGCCCGTCGCCAGCGCTGAGAAGAACACCGCGCGGGCGAGCGGAGATTGCAGCAGGTCGGTCGCGCCGGCCCGCCACGCCATCACGAAATAAATGTGGGAGGCGACGCCGACGCCGAACAGCAGCGGGAAGGCGATGATGTTGGCGAAGTTGATCGGCTGGGCGATCAACACGCAGGTGCCGAGCGTCA
>BACX01000243.1 GCA_000333335.1 Sphingomonas-like bacterium B12
GCGCGCGATCTGGCGCGTGGAGCGGGGGGGCACCGGCTACCCGATCGTCGATGCCGGAATGCGCCAGCTCTGGGCGACGGGCTGGATGCACAACCGGGTGCGGATGATCGCCGCCAGCTTTCTGATCAAGCATCTGCTGATCGACTGGCGCGAGGGCGAGCGCTGGTTCTGGGACTGTCTGGTGGATGCCGATTACGGCAATAACGGCGTCAACTGGCAGTGGACGGCGGGGACGGGTGTCGATTCCAACATGTTCCCGCGCATCATGGCGCCACTCAGCCAGTCGGAAAAATTCGACGCGGCCGACTATATCCGCGAATGGGTGCCGGAACTGGCCGACCTGCACGACGACGCGATTCACGATCCCGAGGATGCCGGATGCCGGCCGGAGGACTATCCCGAGAAGCTGATCGGCCACCGCGAGGCGCGCGAGCGGGCGCTCGCCGCCTACGCGAAGACCAAGGGCTAGTTCTACTCATTCCCACCGATAAAATGGCCGAAATCGCCGAGGATCGACCCCTCGCCGCGATTGCCGCCCTTGCCGCCGGCCGCCAGCAGCATCCGCCCGGCGAGGCGCGAGAAGGGCATGGACTGGATCCACACCTTGCCCGGTCCGGTCAGCCGCGCGAAGAACACGCCCTCGCCACCGAACAGCATCGATCGCACGCCGCCCGCCCGCTCCAGGTCGAAATCGACGCTGGGCGTATAGGCAGCGACGCAGCCGGTATCGACGTGGAGCTGCTCGCCCGGCGGCAGCGTCCGCTCAGTGAGCGTGCCGCCCATTTGCACGAACACCCAGCCGTCGCCGGACAGCTTCTGCATGACGAAGCCCTCGCCCCCGAACAGGCCGGTCATGATTCGCTGCTGGAAGTGGATGCCGATCGACACCCCCTTTGCGGCGGCGAGGAAGCTGTCCTTCTGGCAGATCAGGGTGCCGCCGAGATCGGCGAGGCGCAGCGGCAGGATCGCGCCCGGTGTCGGCGAGGCGAAGGCGACGCGCGCCTTGCCGGAACCGTTGTGGGTGAAGACGGTGGTGAACAGGCTCTCGCCGGTGACGAGCCGGCGGCCGGCGCCGAGCAGCTTGCCCATGAAGCCGCCTTCGTCGCCCGAACCGTCGCCGAACACGGTGGTCATGCCGATCGCGGCATCCTTCCAGACGAAGGCGCCGGCCTCGGCCACGGCGCTCTCCCCCGGATCGAGCTCGATCTCGACGAACTGGAGTTCCTGACCCTTGATCTCGAAATCGATGTCGTCGGCGATGCCGGCGCGGCGCTGATGTTCCCATGGACCCGGAGAGGGCATGACGGCCTCCTTGCTATTGGGAGACGGAGCCTAGCCGGGCGACGTGTCGGATCAAGCCGTCAGGCTGGTGACCAGGCCGGGTTTGTAATCGTCGACGATCAGCCGCGCGATCTTCGCGCCGGCATCGGCCGGCTGCTGGATCGTCGCGGGATCTTCGCCCGGATAGGCGTCGGCCCGCATCCTGGTGGCGGTGGCGCCGGGGTTCACGATGGCGACGCGGATCGTCGAGAGGTTCACCACCTCGTCGCCATAGGCCAGAACGAGGTTCTCGAGCGCCGCCTTGGAGGCCCCGTAGGCGCCCCAGTAAGCGCGCGGCTGGCGCGCGACCGTCGAGGTGATGGCGACGACGCGGCCCCGCTCCGAACGGCGAAGCATCTGGTCGAAATTGGCGAGCATCGCCTGATTGGCCAGCACGTTGAGCGTCAGCAGCTGGTTGAAGCGCTTGCCGTCGATCGAAGGCACCGGCGCAAGATCGCCCAGCAGCCCGGCGTTGAGGACGAGGATGTCGAGCGCATCCCAGCGTCCGCCGATCGCGGTGGCGAGGCGCGCGATCGAATCGCTCTCGTCAGGTCCATCGGCGCGATCGTGCCGGAGCCGCCGGATGCATGGATCCGCTCCTCCAGTTCTTCCAGACCGCCCGACGTGCGCGCGGTGAGCACGACATGCGCGCCCGCGGCGGCCAGCGCCTCGGCCGTCGCCGCGCCGATCCCGCGCGAGGCGCCGGTGACGAGCGCGAGTTGTCCGGCGAGCGGCTTGTCGGTCATTCTTCGCACATCCTGTGAAGA
Organism: Sphingomonas-like bacterium B12; assembly: GCA_000333335.1. Classification (GTDB taxonomy): domain Bacteria; phylum Pseudomonadota; class Alphaproteobacteria; order Sphingomonadales; family Sphingomonadaceae; genus Solisphingomonas. Next base: position 2,088 of record BACX01000243.1, read on the forward strand.
GGGATCAGGCCGCCCGCTCGCCCAGCAGCGAGAGCTGGTCGCCGGGCGCCACCTCTTCCTGATCGGTCAGGTGGGTGGGATAGTCGCCGGTGAAGCAGGCGTCGCAATATTGTGGCTTGCCCTCGTCGCGGGCCTCCTCGCCGAGCGCGCGGTAGAGGCCGTCGATCGAGAGGAAGGCGAGGCTGTCGACCTTGATGTAGTCGGCCATCTCGGCGACCGACATCTGCGCGGCCAGCAGCTTGGCGCGTTCGGGCGTGTCGACGCCGTAGAAGCAGCTGTGGCGCGTCGGCGGCGAGGCGATACGCATGTGCACCTCCTTGGCGCCGGCATCACGCATCATCTGCACGATCTTGAGCGAGGTCGTGCCGCGCACGATCGAATCGTCGATCAGGATGATCTTCTTGCCGTCGATCAGCGCGCGGTTGGCGTTGTGCTTCAGCTTGACGCCAAGGTGGCGGATGCCGTCGCCGGGCTGGATGAAGGTGCGGCCCACATAGTGCGAGCGGATGATGCCGAGTTCGAACGGGATGCCCGAATGCTGGGCATAGCCGATCGCGGCGGGCGTGCCCGAATCGGGGACGGGAATGACGTAATCCGCCTCGACATGGTTCTCGCGGGCCAGTTCGACGCCGATCTGCTTGCGCACCGAATAGACGCTGGTGCCGTCCACGATCGAATCGGGGCGCGAGAAATAGACATGCTCGAAGATGCACGGGCGCGGGCCGATCGGCGCGAACGGGCGGTGCGAGCGGATGCCCTTCTCGCTGACGATCACGATCTCGCCCGGCTCGACCGAGCGCAGGAAGGTCGCGCCGACCATGTCCAGCGCCACCGTCTCGGAGGCGAAAACGTAGGCGTCGCCGACGCGGCCCATCACCAGCGGGCGGATACCGAGCGGATCGCGGCAGGCGATCATCCCCTCGGGGGTGGTGCAGACGAGGCTGTAGGCGCCTTCGATCTGCTTGAGCGCGTCGATGAAGCGATCGAGCAGGGTGCGATAGCTGGAGGTGGCGACGAGGTGGATGATCACCTCGGTATCGCTGGTCGACTGGAAGATGGAGCCGCGACGGACGAGATCGCGCTTCAGCTTCATCGCGTTGGAGATGTTGCCGTTATGCGCCACCGCGAAGCCGCCGCTCGCGAGGTCGGCGTAGAGCGGCTGGACGTTGCGGAGCGCGGTATCGCCGGTGGTCGCGTAGCGGACGTGGCCCGCCGCCATCCGGCCGGGCAGCGCGCGGATCACGTCGTCGCGGTCGAAATTGCCGGCGACGTGGCCCATCGCGCGGTGGGTGTGGAAGCTCTTGCCGTCCCACGCGGTGATGCCGGCGGCTTCCTGCCCGCGATGCTGGAGCGCATGAAGGCCCAGCGCCACCATGGCGGCGGCGGTGTCGGCACCATAGATGCCGAAGACGCCGCACTCCTCGCGCAGCTTATCATCATCGAATGGATGAGTCGTGAGCATCGTCGGGCGATTCCGTTCGCAGTATCGGGGTTGCGCGGGCATATAGGGAATGACTTCGCACTTGTCGCCCCTTTGTCACATGGCTAGCCGAAGGTCATGGCGAACGACCGCGAGCAGGGCACGGCCCTCGATCCGAAATATGATGCGAACGGCCTGATCACGGCGGTCGCGAGCCACGCCGGGACAGGCGAATTGCTGATGCTCGCGCACATGAATGCGGAGGCCCTAGCGAAGACGATCGAGACCGGGGAGGCCTGGTTCTTCTCCCGATCGCGCAATCGGCTGTGGAAGAAGGGCGAATCGTCCGGCTACGTGCTGACGGTCCGCGAAATGCGGATCGACTGCGATCAGGACGCGCTCTGGCTGATCGTCGACCCGGCGGGACCGGCCTGTCACACCGGCGAGCCGAGCTGCTTCTATCGGCGGGTGGATGGCGGCGAACTTGTCCGCATCTGACTTGACCTTAACGTAAACGTCAACTAATCGTTCGGGCATGAACGGCCCGGCCACCATCGACACGCCCGACCTTCACAATCGGGATACCTACACCATCACCGATCTCGCGGAGGAGTTCGGCGTCACTGCGCGTGCGCTGCGCTTCTACGAGGACGAAGGGCTGATCGCGCCGGAACGCGTCGGCCTCGCGCGCATCTATTCGAAGCGTGACCGGGCGCGGCTGGCGTGGATCCTGCGCGGCAAGCGCGTCGGCTTCAGCCTCGCAGACATCCGCGAGATGATCGATCTCTACGATGTCGGCGACGATCGCCACGAGCAGCGCCGCGTCACCGTCGCCAAGTGCGACGCGCATATCGAAAATCTCAGGCGCCAGCGCGCCGATATCGATTCGGCGATCGCCGAGCTCACCCAGTTCGTCGAAGCGGTCAGAGCCGCCGACAGCCAGTAAGGAGTCCCAGGATGCCGACCTACACGCCGCCGGTGGCGGACACGCGATTCGTGCTCGATCAGGTGCTGAAGCTCGATCGCTTCTCGAACCTGCCCGGCTTCCAGTCGGCGACGCCCGACATGGTGGAGGCGATTCTGGATCAGGGCGGTCGTCTCTGCGCTGATGTGATCTTCCCGCTCAACCAGTCGGGCGATGCCGAGGGCTGCACCCGTCACGACGATGCATCGGTGACGACGCCCAAGGGCTTCAAGGCTGCCTACAAGCAGCTGGCCGAGGGTGGCTGGATCGGCCTCGCCGCGCCGGAAGAATTCGGCGGACAGGGCCTGCCGCACGTCGTCGCGACGGCGTTCGAGGAATATCTGATCTCGTCCGGCGTCGCCTTCGCGATGTATCCGGGGCTGAGCCAGGGCGCGATGGCGGCGATCCACGCGGTCGGCTCGGACGCGCAGAAGGCGCTCTATCTGCCGAAGATGGTGACCGGCGAATGGACCGGCACGATGAACCTCACCGAGCCGCATTGCGGCACCGATCTCGGCCTGATCAAGACCAAGGCGGTGCCCAACGATGACGGCACCTTCGCGATCAGCGGCACCAAGATCTTCATCTCGGCCGGCGAGCACGACATGGCGGGCAACATCGTCCACCTCGTGCTGGCCAAGCTGCCGGGCGCGCCGGAGGGATCGAAGGGCATCTCGCTGTTCATCGTGCCCAAGTTCCTGCCCGATGCGGACGGCAATCCGGGCACGCGCAACGGCGTCGCCTGTGGCTCCATCGAGGAGAAGATGGGCATCCACGGCAACTCGACTTGCGTGATGAACTATGACGGCGCCACCGGCTGGCTGCTCGGCGAGGAGAATAAGGGCCTCGCCGCGATGTTCATCATGATGAACGCGGCGCGCCTCGGCGTCGGTCTGCAGGGCCTCGGCATCGCCGAGACCGCCTACCAGAACGCTGTCGCCTACGCGAAGGATCGTCGCCAGGGCCGCGCCCTGACCGGCCCGGCCGAGCCCGACAAGCCCGCCGACACGCTGTTCGTCCATCCGGACGTGCGCCGGATGCTGATGGAGGCGAAGGCCAATCTGGAAGGCGCGCGCGCGCTGATCCTGTGGGGCGCGCTGCAGAACGACCTGTCGCACCATGCCGCCGACGAGGCCGATCGCGTCGCCGCCGACGAGTTGCTCGGCCTCGTGACGCCGGTGATCAAGGGCTACCTGACCGATCTCGGCTATCAGATCGCCACCAACGCGCAGCAGGTGTTCGGCGGCCACGGCTACATCCGCGAATACGGGATGGAGCAGTACGTCCGCGATGCGCGGATCGCGATGATCTACGAAGGCACCAACGGCGTGCAGGCGATGGACCTCGTCGGCCGCAAGCTGCCGCGACACGGCGGCAAGGCGGCGATGGCGTTGTTCGGGCTGATTTCCGCCGACATCGCCGAGGCCAAGGACGGCCCGCAGGCCGAGCTTGCCGGCCACCTGGAGAAGGCGGTCGGCCAGCTGCAGGCGGGTGCGATGTGGCTGATGCAGAACGGGCTGAAGGATCCGAACAATGCCGGTGCCGCCGCTTATCCGCTGATGACGATGATGGGCATCGTCGCGATCGGGTGGATGTGGCTGAAGATGGCGCGCGCGGCGCAGGCGCAGATCGATGCGGGCGAGGGCGACAAGGCGTTCCTCGAAGCCAAGCTGATCACCGCCCGCTTCTACGCCGAGCGCATCCTGCCGGACGCGGGTGCGCTCCGCCGCAAGCTGGAGGGCGGGGCCGAGGCGGTGATGGCGCTGCCGGTCGAGGCGTTCTAAAGGCTGAAGTGAAGGAACTGGTTGAAGGCGCTCGGCGTGTAATCGCCGAACGCCTCGCCGTTCGCGAAACCGCGTTTGCGATAGAGAGCGAGCGCAGGATCGAAGGCGGGACCGCTGCCGGTTTCGAGACTGAGGCGGGTGATGCCGCGACGCCGCGCCTCGGCGATGATGTGATCGAGCAACGCGGCCGCCACGCCCCGGCGCAGGTGATCGGGGTGGGTGCGCATCGATTTGAGTTCGGCACTGCCGTCGCCCAGTTCCTTGAGCGCGCCGATCCCGGCGAGGGTGTCGCCGTCCCATATGCCCCACACCGTCACTTCGGGCACGGTCAATCCCGACAGATCGAGCGCGAAGACGCTGCCGGCGGGCGAATTGGCGTGCATCCCTGACAAATGCAGCGCGAGCAAGGCGCGCGTCTGCTCGCCGGTCAGGTCGTCGGGGCGGATATCGAACATGCCGGCGATCCTAGCGACCGCCGGCACGCTTCGTCATCCCTTAGCGGCGATACTGCCGATCGTGCTTCTGCACGCGGATCGAGGCGCTCAGCGCGTTGAAGCGGCGATCGAGGTCGGCGCGCTCGGCGATGGTCAGGCCGGGGCGCGAGCGGCGATAGTCCGCCTCCCGACGCTCCAGCGCGACGAAGCGGGTGCGCAGGCCGGCAGCCTCGGCGCGGGTCAGCGCGCCCGAACGCACGCCCTGCTCGATGCGATTGTAGAGATTGGCCTGGCGACCGTTGATCGACTGCCAGGCGCCGCATG
>BACX01000242.1 GCA_000333335.1 Sphingomonas-like bacterium B12
GACGCTCAGCAGCCGCGAATCAAATCAGGATGTCAGCCTTGCCAAGCGCCTGGCGCGAATCGAACCCGTGTTCATCACCGATCGGGGGGCGGGCCCACCCATGTGCTGATCGGGATCGACGCCTATCGGCAAGCTCGTCGGTCCGGGCGAGAGCATCGTCGACCTCCTGGCCATGGACGACGCTGCGGCAGGCTCTGGCGCCAAATCAACCGGCGGGGCGTCGATCTAGTGTATCTTCTCGATAGCCTGATCGTCAGCGCGCTTCGACGGGCGCGAAGCGGCCCGGTGGATGCCGGACTGGTCGTCTGGGCAGGCGGCGTCCCGCGGCAGGAGCTGTTCCTGTCGGCGCAATCTCTGCTCGATCTGCAGGACGAGGCGGCCGGCATCTCGCGGCAGGACAAGGCGGGCGGCATGGCCGTGGAGGAATGGATCGAGGACCGGGTGATCCCGGCTTTCGAGGGGCGTATCCTGCCGATCGATCTTGCCGTGGTGCGGCGATCGGCGACGCTCGCTTATCCCGACCGACGTGATGCGCTGATCGTCGCCACCGCGCTGGAACACAGGCTCACCCTGGTGACGCAGCGGCTCTCCCTCTACAAGATCGGCCGGCCCAAGCTGTTCAGCCCCTGGGGCTATGCGCCCGAAGAGGAGGCCGAAGATTGGCGGCAGGCGGCACGGGGCAGCACGCAGTGGTTCAAGAACCTGTTCGTGAGGGTGTGACGGTGCGCTCCATTCTGATCGTCGGCGGGGGTACGGCGGGATGGCTGACAGCCGCCTATCTTGCTCGCTTTCTCGGGCGCGAGGACGGTCGCGGCCCGATGATCACGCTGCTCGAATCGCCCGATATCGGAACGATCGGGGTCGGTGAGGGGGCTTTCCCGACGATCCGCGCGACGCTCGGCTTCTTGGGCATCGACGAAGCCCGTTTCATCCGCCGTGCGTCCGCCACGTTCAAGCAGGGCATACGCTTCGACGACTGGCTTCACGCGCCGGACAATGGAAAGCGCCACAGTTTCATCCATCCGTTCGAGCCGCCCTTCCATGTCGAAGGTGTGGACCTTGCGCGGCAATGGCTGAACCAGGATCCGGTCACCCGCCTGCCCTTCGCCGAGGCCGTCACCATCCAGCACCGCGTCGCGATGGCCGGGCGAGCGCCCAAGCAGGCGGGCGAAGGCGCCTTCGACGGGCCGTTGAGCTATGCCTATCATTTCGATGCCGGGCTGCTGGGCGATGTGCTGGCCGAAAGGGCGCGCGAACTCGGTGTTCGGCATCTCAGCGGGCGGCTGAACCGTGCCGTTCTGACCCCGGATGAT
>BACX01000241.1 GCA_000333335.1 Sphingomonas-like bacterium B12
CGGCGAACAGGATGTCGCCCAGCGAGATGGTGTCACCGGCTCACCGGCCAGCTTCTCGACGACGATCTTGTCTCCGGCGGCGACGCGATACTGCTTGCCGCCCGTGCGCACGATAGCGAACATGGCTCTCTCTTCTAATCTCGACCTGACGCGCGGGAATGGAGCGAAAGCCCCACGGCCCCGCGCGGAAAGACCGGCCGCCTAAGAGATTCGGGTGAGTCTGTCAATCAAAAGCGCGCGGGTAAAAGCGAGCGGTGCGTTCGCTTAGTGGCGATGCTCGCGGCGCAGGGTGTAACGACCGTCCGCGAAGCCGTCGAACAGGCCGTCGAGCGCGGGATGCTCGACCGGTTCCTCGCTACGGTCCGCCACTAGATTCTGCTGGCTGACATAGGCGACGTAGCTCGATTCGGCATTTTCGGCGAGCAGGTGGTAGAAGGGTTGGTCCTTGCGCGGGCGGATGCCCTCCGGGATCGCCTCATACCATTCGTCGGTGTTGGCGAAGACCGGGTCGATATCGAAGATCACGCCGCGGAAATCGAGCAGCCGGTGCTTCACCACGTCGCCGACCGAGAAGCGCGCGTGCACGACGCTGGGCGCGGCGAGCAGCGCGTCCGGCACGATGCGGGCGGGGCCTGCGATGTCGGGGCTGTTGTCCATGCGTATCTATCTAGGGCTTCAATCGTACGACACAAGCGCAAGCCCACTTGGCAAGCGCGTGGAGTGCCGCTAATGGCCGCGCCTCACGACCATGCGGCGCCGTTCCTGGCCCGTCGGCTTGTCTCGCGGAGAGGTGGCAGAGTGGTCGAATGCGCCGCACTCGAAATGCGGTTTACGGGCAACCGTAACGTGGGTTCGAATCCCACCCTCTCCGCCAGACGGAAATCCAGCTCGATCAATTGATTGCGGCGGATTTCCGGATTTTCCGATGAAATCGATCGAGGCCGAAAGGCGCTGATTTCCTACGGTTCGTGCCCTGTGCTGGTGGTCTATATGCCCGAGAACGGATAACGAGCTGGGCGTCGGTGGAAAATGGGCTTCCCGTCGTTCCTGGCGCATCGATGAAAAAGACCGACGCCGCGCTTTTGCGGCGGCGGTCAGGGGGTGGTCAGCCGGTGCTATGGGGCGCCGGGCGAAGCTGCTCGAGATCGCCGCTGGAACGCGCCCTGCGACCATAGACCAGCTCGAACAGCGGGCTCGCCATCATGGTGGTGACAATCGCCATCAGGACCAGCATCGAGAAAAGCGTCGGCCCGATGATACCCTTCTGCAGGCCGATATTGATGATGATGAGCTCCATGAGGCCGCGCGAATTCATCAGCGCGCCGATGCCGAGCGCCGTGCGGTTGTCCTCGCCGCAAGCGCGCGCCGCGAGATAGCAGGCGCCGAACTTCGCGGCGATCGACGCGACGAGGATGCCGAGCGCAACCAGCAGCAGCGGCGCGGAATTGACCATGTCCATGCGCGTGTTGAGGCCGGAATAGGTGAAGAACATCGGCAGGAGGAGGACGACCGCAACCGGCTCGACCTTCTTCTTCAGTTCCTCGACAAACAGGCCGCGCGGCATGAATACGCCCAGGATGAAACCGCCGAAGATGCCGTGGATGCCGATCGCGTCCATGAAGAAGGCCGACATGCAGAACAGCATCAGGGTGATGGCGAGAACGGTCATGCTCATCTCGCCTCGCGCCTCCACGGCGCGGCCGAGCGGCGCGAGCAGTCGGCGCCCGAACAGCAGCAGAAATCCGGCATAGGCGAACGCGCCGCCGATCGCGACGATCGCGACGCCGCTACCGCCGCCGAAGGTGGCGAGCACGACCGCCAGCACGCACCAGGAAGCGGCATCGTCGAACGCGCCTGCGCTGAGTGACAAGGTGCCGAGCGGGCTGTTGGCCAGGCCGCGTTCGTTGATGATGCGCGCCAGCATGGGGAATGCGGTGAGCGCGATGCACGCCCCCATGAACAGGGTCGCGCTCGCCGCGCCGATGCCTGCTGCGAACAATCCGGGGACCGTCAATAGAAGGGGTGTGATTGCCGCCGCGATGAGGAACGGCGCCACCACGCCGGACATCGACACCATCGCGGCACTGCGGGCCTTGGATCGAAAATGATCGAGCCGCAGAGTGAGCCCGACAAGGAACATGTAGAGCGCGACGCCGAGCTGCGCGCCGACATAGAGGACGTTCTTCGTTTCCTTGGGAAAGACGGCGAGCTGAAGGTCTGGCGCGACCAGCCCGAACAGCGACGGGCCCAGGAACACGCCGGCGATCATCTCGCCCACCACCTGCGGCTGGGCGAGGAACTTCTGGCCCAGCCAGCCGACGACCCGGCAGGTGAGGATGATGATCGCGAGCTGGAGGAAGAAGTGGATGCTGTAGTCGCCCGGCGCATAAGCATGGACGCCATCCGGACCCGCCGGCCCGTGCGGCGACAGAAGCCCGGCCATCGTCGTCCAGGTGCTGCCCAGGATATCGCTCATTTCATCCTCCCCGCGGCGCTGTCCCGCGCCGATCCTGCGCCGATCCTGCGCCGATCCTGCGCCGCAGAGGGGCTATGACAGCGCCGTCTTGCAACCGGAAAGTGCCAGTCCCGTGCGGATTTCCGTGCCGATCGCCTGGGTTGTGACCGTGCCGCTACACTGTAGAAACATACCTACATCGACTCTCTCATATTTGTAGGTAAGTAGCGTCATATGAAGACGCTCAGCAGCCGCGAATTCAATCAGGATGTCAGCCTTGCCAAGCGCCTGGCGCGAATCGAACCCGTGTTCATCACCGATCGGGGGCGGCCCACCCATGTGCTGATCGGGATCGACGCCTATCGGCAGCTCGTCGGTCCGGGCGAGAGCATCGTCGACCTCCTGGCCATGGACGACGCTGCGGCAGGCTCTGGCGCCAAATCAACCGGCGGGGCGTCGATCTAGTGTATCTTCTCGATAGCCTGATCGTCAGCGCGCTTCGACGGGCGCGAAGCGGCCCGGTGGATGCCGGACTGGTCGTCTGGGCAGGCGGCGTCCCGCGGCAGGAGCTGTTCCTGTCGGCGCAATCTCTGCTCGATCTGCAGGACGAGGCGGCCGGCATCTCGCGGCAGGACAAGGCGGGCGGCATGGCCGTGGAGGAATGGATCGAGGACCGGGTGATCCCGGCTTTCGAGGGGCGTATCCTGCCGATCGATCTTGCCGTGGTGCGGCGATCGGCGACGCTCGCTTATCCCGACCGACGTGATGCGCTGATCGTCGCCACCGCGCTGGAACACAGGCTCACCCTGGTGACGCAGCGGCTCTCCCTCTACAAGATCGGCCGGCCCAAGCTGTTCAGCCCCTGGGGCTATGCGCCCGAAGAGGAGGCCGAAGATTGGCGGCAGGCGGCACGGGGCATGAGAGCCTCCTCGATCAGCTGGTCGGCGGGCACCACGCGCGCGACGAGGTTGGCGCGCTCGGCCTCCTCGGCGCCCATCATCCGGCCGGTGAGGCACATCTCCATCGACTTGGCCTTGCCGATCGCCTTGGTCAGTCGCTGCGATCCGCCCATGCCGGGCGCTACGCCCAGCTTGATCTCGGGCTGACCGAACTTGGCGGTGTCGGCCGCGATGATGAAGTCGCACATCATCGCCAGCTCGCAGCCGCCGCCGAGCGCGAAGCCCGCCACCGCCGCGATGATCGGCTTGCGCGTGCGGGTGAAATCCTCCCAGCCGCCGAAGAAGTTGGTGGCGTAGGCATGGGCGAACCCCATCGACTCCATCTGCTTGATGTCGGCGCCCGCCGCGAAGGCCTTCTCGCTGCCGGTGACCAC
>BACX01000240.1 GCA_000333335.1 Sphingomonas-like bacterium B12
CGAGCGCTGTTGAGATCCTCGACGCTGTTGTGGCGGAAGCGCACGATCTCGGCATTGCCGAGCCAGCAGCCATCGTAGATCGAGGCGTGGCTGTCCGCATCGAGAATGATGTAGTCGCCCTTGCCGGCGAGCGTGGAGATGATGCCGAGATTGGCCTGATAGCCGGTCGAGAATACCATCGCCGACGAGGTGCCGTAGAACTCCTTGAGCGCGTCCTCGACGTCCTTGTGGGGCGAGTAGGTGCCGTTGAGCACGCGGCTTCCGGTGGTGCCCGAACCGAAATCGGTGAGTGCTTGGCGGCCGGCCTCGACCACGTCGGGATCGAAGGTCATGCCCATGTAATTGTAGGTGCCGAGCAGGATGGTCGGCTTGCCGTTGATGATCGCCTCGGTGGGCGAGAGCACCTTCTCCATCACGATCGCGAACGGATCGCGCACGCCCGTCGCCAGCAGCGCCTCGCGCTCCGCGATCAGCGGATCGAACTTGGAGAAGAGATCGGCGGTATGGGCGCCGGTCAGCGCATCGACCGGCTTGTCTTCGGGGAGGAGGCCGGCGTCGGTCATGCCTTGGCCTTCAGCTTCTCGACCGCGTCGACGAGCTGACCGACCGTCTCGATCTCGGCCTGCATGTTCATCGTGATGATGATGTCGAACTCGTCCTCGATCGCCGCGACGAAATCCATCACGGTCAGGCTGTCCCATTCGAGATCCTGGGCGAAGCGGGTGCCCTCGGAGAGCTCGATGCCCTTCTTGTTGAAGGGGTCGATCAGTTCCTTCACTCGGGCGAAGGTTTCGTCGCGCGTTGTCATGGGCGATGTCCTTAATGGCGTGGGCGCGGCCTGCCAAGCGATTGCGGCGGGGATGGGGCGCAAGTGCGGCCCCTCAGGGCTATTTCAGCAGGCCTTCCTCGCGATAGCTTTCCGCCGCGACGGCGAGGCCGTCGAGCGTCGCCAGTTGCGGGCGCCAGAGGTGGGCAGGGGGGCGGAACTCCGGATTGACCACCCAGTCGTCGTGGAGGAAGTAGCTGACCCGGTCGTCGGTGAGCTTGGCGTTGGGGCCGCGCACCATCGCGTCGATCTTCGCACCGGCGCGCATCGCCCATCCGGGGACCGGCTGCGCGCGCACCCGCCGGCCGACCGCCATGCCGATCGCCTGCGCGAACTCGCCATGCGTCCAGCCGCTGGCGCGGCCGTCGTCCGGCTCGTAGATCGCGGCCTGGCTCTCGTCATCGTCGGGCAGTACGGCGAGCAGCAGGCGGACCAGATCCTGCGCCGCGATCACCGAGAGGCGGCCGCCGGGCGGATGCGGCACGAGGCCGCGCGCGGCGGCGCGGAACAGCTCCAGCATCTCGCGGTCGCCTGGTCCGAACACGGCGGGCGGGCGCACGATCGTCCAGTCGAGCGCGGAGGCCGCGACGATGATCTCGGCCCGCGCCTTGGACCAGCCGTAGTTCGAGAGCTTCGGCTCGCGCGCGGCGAGCGAGGAGACGTGGACGAAGCGGCGGATACCGGCCGCGCGCGCCGCGTCGACGACGGCGAGCGTGCCCTCGACATTGCCGATCGCGAACTCCTCGCGGCTCGGCGCGCTGACCACGCCGGCGACATGGATCACCGCGTCCGCGCCCGCGACGAGCTGGGAGAGCGCGAGCGGCTTCTCCATCGATCCGTAGATCCACTGCACTCCGTCCCGCGGCGGGCGCGGCGATCGGGTGAGCGCGCGGACGAGATGGCCCTGCGCCAATGCGGCGTCGATCAGGTGGCGACCGACGAAGCCGGTGCCGCCGGTGACGGCGAGGGTGCGGTGGCGGTTCCTCACAGCAGCACCATGTGGTCGCGATGCACCATCGCCGCGCGCGGCGCATGGCCGAGGATCGCGGCGAGATCGGCCGAGCGCTTGCCCGCTATCAGCAGCGCCTCACCCGCATCATATTCGGAGAGGCCGCGTGCGATGGCGTGACCGTCCACCACGATATCGATCACGTCGCCGCGCCGGAACGCGCCTTCCACGCCGGTCGCCCCGGCCGGCAGCAGGCTGGCGCCACCCGCCAGCGCCTTCGCCGCGCCGGCATCGACGAGGATGCGGCCCTTGGCGGTCAGCCGTCCCTTGAGCCAGCCCTTGCGAGCGCCGGATCGGGCGGGGGCCGGGAAGACGGTGCCGCGATGGGTGCGAGCGAACTCGCCGAGCGGATCGTCCCACTTGCCGCCGACGATGGCGAGGTGCGCGCCCCCGGCATGGGCGATCTTCGCGGCGAGCAGCTTGGCGACCATGCCGCCCGATCCCATGCCGGACGCCGATCCCGTATCCGCCATCGCCATCACGGAGGCGTCGAGGCTCGGCACTTCCTCGATCAGCGTGGCGGCGGGATCGCGCTGCGGGTTGGCGGTGTAGAGGCCATCGACGTCCGAGAGCAGGATCACGCCATGCGCGCCCGCCGCCTGCGCCACGCGCGCGGCGAGGCGATCATTGTCGCCGAAGCGGATCTCCTCGGTCGCCACCGTGTCGTTCTCGTTGACCACCGGCACCACGGCCAGCGCCAGCAGCCGCCCGAAGGTGGCGGACGCATTGAGATAGCGGCGGCGGTCCTCTAGATCGTCGAGCGTCAGCAGCATCTGCGCGGCGGTGAGATCGTGGCCGCCGAGCAACTCCGCCCAGCAATGCGATAGTGCGATCTGGCCGGTCGCCGCCGCCGCCTGGGCATCTTCCAGGCTTGCGCGTCCGCCACCCGGAAGGCCGAGCCGACGTGCGCCCAGCGCGATCGCGCCGGAGGATACAACGATGATCTTCTGCCCGGCCTTGTGCCGCTCGGCGAGGTTCGCGACGACGCCCGCCAGCCAGTCGCGCCGCACATGCCCGTCGGGCGCGACGAGCAGCGCCGATCCGATCTTCACGACCAGCGTCGGGCAGGCGGCGGGGGCGAAACGATCGGCGCGAGTCATCGGGTTGGGCGGGAACCGGCGGAACAGGAGAAAAGGAAGCGCCCGCTTAGGGGTAACCGCGTCGTGTCACAATGGGGACCAGGGCTTCTCTTCGTCCGCTTCGCTCGTCTGGACGCTCTCCAGCGACGGGCCGACCGGACCGATCGCCTCGACCAGCGCATCGAGCACCGCCGGCAGACCTTCGCCGGTCGCGCCGGACAGCAGGAACGGCTCGACGCCGCTGGCCTTCTTCAGCGCCTTGATGAGCTTGGTCTTCGTGTTGGCGTCGATCGCATCGATCTTGTTGAGCGCCAGCACCTCGGTCTTGTCTTCCAGGCCGTTACCGTAGGCGGACAGCTCCTCGCGCACGATCTGGTAGGCCTCGATCGGGTCATCGCCTGTCGCATCTACGAGGTGCAGCAGCACGCGGCAACGCTCGATATGGCCGAGGAAGCGGTCGCCGATGCCCGCGCCATCCGCCGCGCCCTCGATCAAGCCGGGGATGTCGGCGACCACGAACTCGCGATCGCGATGGCTCACCACGCCAAGCTGCGGGCGCACGGTGGTGAAGGGATAGTCGCCGACCTTCGCCTTGGCGTTGCTCACCGAGTTGATGAACGTGGACTTGCCGGCATTGGGCAGCCCGACGAGGCCCGCGTCGGCGAGCAGCTTCAGGCGCAGCCACACCCACATCTCGTCGCCGGGCCAGCCGGGGCCGTGCTGACGCGGGGCGCGGTTGGTGGAGGTCTTGTAGCTGGCATTGCCGCGCCCGCCGTCGCCGCCGCGCAGGAACACCTGTTGCTGACCGGCCTCGACGAAATCGGCGAGCACCGTCTCGCCGTCCTCGTCCGAGATCAACTGGGTGCCGACCGGCACGCGGATCACCAGATCGTCGCCGCCCGGCCCGGTGCGGTTGGAGCCGGAACCGCCCTTGCCGCGCGGCGCGCGGAAATGCTGGGTGTAGCGGAAGTCGATCAGCGTGTTCAGGCCGGGCACCGCCTCGAACACGATATCGCCGCCCTTGCCGCCGTTGCCGCCGTCCGGCCCGCCATATTCGATGAACTTCTCGCGCCGGAAGCTGACCGCGCCGGGGCCGCCGGCACCGGAACGGATGAAGATCTTGGCCTGGTCGAGAAAGTGCATGAGCGTTCGCGGATCCGTCTGGACGAGGGACCGCGCCCCGAAATGTCGGGATGGCGGGATGGACTCGTCACGAAAGGCGCGCCCTTAGCCGGATTCGGCCTCGGGCGCTACCCTTGCGGCGTCAGTTCGGCCGGTGCTCGTACATGAGGCAATCGACATCCTGCCCGCGAACCGCGCTCCAGCGCTTCTCCACCTCGCCGGTGGGCTGGAAGCCGAGCTTCTCCAGCACCCGGCCGGAGGCGGGGTTGTCCGGAAAATGGCCTGAACGCAGCTTCATGCGCAGGCCGTCCTTGGCCATGCCGACCACCGCCTGGCCCGCCTCGGTGGCGAAGCCCAGCCCCCAGCAGGGCCGCGCGATCCAGTAATCCAGCTCGGCCGTCTCGTCGCTGCCGGTTTCGCGCAGCGCGATGCCGCCGACCAGCTTCGGCGCGCCGCGCGTCCGGGCGTAGATCAGCAGTTCCGGCAGGTCGTCATGCCCCCGATCACGCAGCAGGAAGGCTTCCGCATCCTCCGCGCGATAGGGCCAGGACGTCCCCGGCAGCTTGTCGATGATCGCCTCGTCGGCGATCGCATTGAAAAGGGCCGGGGCGTCCTCGCCCCAACCCGGCCGCAGCAGCAGCCGTTCGGTTCGTGCAAACATGGCGGTATTCTCTATGCCTCTCCCACGCCCGCCCGAAACGCGCCTAACGACGATAAGTTACGGGCGAACGACAGATTATTTTCAGGGAGAAACAAAAAAAGGGAGCCGGGGCGACCCGTCTCCCTGTTCGCTCCGCTGGTCGCGAAGCCCGGATCGCCAGTGGGACGATCCGGTGAGAATCGTCCGATGTTACTCGGCGGCTTCCGCCATGGCGTCGACCGACACGTACTTGCGGCCGAGCTTGCCGTCGTGGAAGCGCACGCGGCCTTCCGCGGTCGCGAAAAGGGTGTGGTCCTTGCCCATGCCCACGTTCACGCCCGGATACACGCGGGTGCCGCGCTGGCGGATGATGATGTTGCCGCCGATCACTTCCTGACCGCCGAACTTCTTCACGCCGAGACGACGGCCGGCCGAATCGCGACCGTTGCGCGAGGAGCCGCCTGCTTTCTTATGTGCCATTGCTTCTACTCCTACCTAGCGCTCAGGCTTCCGCGGACGCGGCCGGGGCCTCGTCCTTCTTCGCGGCGGCCTTCTTGGTCGCCTTCTTCTCGGCGCCGCCGACCGACAGGATCTCGAGGATCGTGTGGTACTGGCGGACTCTAGAGGATCCCCGGGACCAGCT
>BACX01000239.1 GCA_000333335.1 Sphingomonas-like bacterium B12
ATGAGCCGGGGTCGGTGGTGCGTCGTAGCGTAACCCCCTCTCGCGCCCGTGCCGCCGACACTGTGATCGCCATTGGGATGGCTATGCTTCAGCTCGTCAAGCTTGCGCTCAGCAAGCCCTACACCTTCGTCGTCCTCGCGATCATGATCCTGCTGTCGGGGTCGATCGCCTGGGAAGAGACCGCAACCGACATCTTCCCGGATATCAAGATTCCGGTGATCGCGGCGGTATGGACCTATCGCGGCCTGCCGCCGCAGGACATGGCGGGGCGCGTCGTCTATTATTACGAACGCCAGCTCTCCACGACCGTCAATGACATCGATCATATCGAGAGCCAGTCGTTGAACGGGATCGGCATCGTGAAGATCTTCTTCCGGCCGGGCGTCGATATCCGCACTGCAACCGCGCAGGTCACCTCGGTTTCGCAGACGGTGCTGAAGCAGATGCCGCCGGGCATCACCCCGCCGCTGATCCTCAACTACAACGCTTCGACGGTGCCGATCCTGCAGCTGGCGCTCTCCTCGGGCGATCTTTCCGAACAGAAGATCTTCGATCTCGGGCAGAATTTCATCCGCCCAGCGCTCGCCTCGGTGCAGGGCGCCGCGATCCCCTCGCCTTATGGCGGCAAGGAACGGCAGATCCAGATCGATCTCGATCCCGATCTCCTCCAGGCGCGCAAGCTCTCGGCGACGGACGTCGGCGCGGCTCTGGCGGCGCAGAACCAGATCGTGCCGGCCGGCACCACCAAGATCGGCCAGTACGAATACAACGTCCGCCTCAACAACTCGCCCGAGGTGGTCGACCAGCTCAACAACCTGCCGATCAAGACGGTGGACGGCACCACCGTCTATATGCGCGATGTCGCCCACGTCCGCGACGGATCGCCGCCCCAGCGCAACGAGGTGCGCGTCGATGGACGCCGCGCGGTGCTGATGACAGTGCTGAAATCGGGCTCCGCCTCCACCATCGCGATCGTCGATCAGGTGAAAGCGCTGCTGCCCAAGCTCAAGGAGACCCTCCCGGCGGGCCTCAACGTCCAGCCGCTCTCCGATCAATCGCTGTTTGTGAAGGCGGCCGTGTCGGGCGTGGTGCGCGAGGGCGTGATTGCCGCGACCCTCACCAGCCTGATGATCCTGCTGTTCCTCGGATCGTGGCGATCGACGGTGATCATCGCCGCGTCGATCCCGCTCGCAATCCTCGCCGCCGTGGCGATGCTGTCGGTGACGGGCGAGACGCTCAACATCATGACGCTGGGTGGCCTCGCGCTCGCGGTCGGCATTCTCGTCGATGACGCGACCGTCACTATCGAGAACATCAACTGGCATCTGGAGCAGGGCAAGAACGTCCGCGATTCAATCCTCGACGGCGCGCGGCAGATCGTCGGCCCCGCATTCGTCTCGCTGCTGTGCATCTGCATCGCCTTCGTGCCGATGTTCTTCCTGCCCGGCATCGCGGGCTACCTGTTCGCGCCGATGGCCAAGGCGGTGGTGTTCGCGATGATCGCGAGCTTCGTCCTGTCCCGCACGCTGGTGCCGACGATGGGCAATTACCTGCTCCGCGACCACGCCACCGAGCACACCGCCGAGATCATGTCGAGCCACGACGCGATGGCCGGCCGGCCCAAGAGCCGAAATCCGCTGCGCCGCTTCCAACAGGGTTTCGAGCATCAGTTCGAGAAGGTGCGGACCTACTACGTCTCGATCCTCGAATTCGCGCTCGCCCGTCGCAAGCTGTTCGTGCCGGCCTTCCTCGGCGTGGTGCTGATCTCCTTC
>BACX01000238.1 GCA_000333335.1 Sphingomonas-like bacterium B12
CTATGGCGACGGGCCAGTCACATCGGCTGACGCGAGATCATCTTCGAGATGGGGAGCGAGGTGGATTTCGCCATCTCCCACAATGCTAGCGGCCTCAATTATTGCGGGCTGCTTGATCCCAGCTGGCAACGGATCGCCGGCAACCTGCGTGGATCGTCGGGCTTCACGCCGGGCCATGTGCGCGAGATATCGGAGCGCGCTGGCCGCCGTGGGCCGATCCGCCTGCTCGCCGAACGCTGCTGACCGGTGAGACCTTACTGATCGGACGCGACATCACACCGCTGGTCGACCTGCGCCAACGGGTAACGATTATGCTGGTGGTGTGCACGGTGACTATCGCCTTGCTGATCGTCGGGACGGCCATCGCGCTCAGCCTTGCCCCGTTGCGGCGCATCAGCCAGCTTCAGTGCACCGCGCGCGAGATGGCTGCCGGGCACTTGGACCAGCGCATGCCGATCCTGGCGCGCGGCGACGAACTCGATCTGCTGGCCGGCTTGATCAACACCATCGTTGCCGAGATCGGTCGCGTGATCGCTCAGGTGAAGTCCGTGACGATGCCATCGCGCACGACCTTCGCACCTGCCTCGCCCGCATGCGGAGCAATCTTGATCGTACCCGTCGCATCGAGGGGCAGATCTGATGACAGCTGGGCGAATCGGCCTAATCATCGCCGAACTCGACACCCTGCCGGAGCGTTTCGCCGCGCTACTTCAAACTTCCGAGATCGAGGCTGGGAGCCGTCGTTCTGGCTTTGCCGAGGTGCGGCTCGCGCCCCCGCTTACCTCGGTGGTGGAGCTCTATCAGCCGCTTGCCGAGAAGCGCGGCATCGTGCTCAGGCTGAATATCCGGTCCGATGCCGTTGTTTTCGGCGATCACAGCCCGCTGTTCCAAGCTCTCAGCAATCCGGCCGACAGCGCCATCAAGTTCGCGCCCTAGGGCGGTAAGGTGATGCCTTCCGCTTCGCGGGACGTTTAGGGCCTGGTGGTCGAGGTCTGCGACAACGGCCCCGGCATTGCGGAAAACCAGCGGCAGTCGGTGCTCCGTCGTTTCGATCGCGGCGACGCCTCCCCAAAAATTCCCGGATCGGGACTAGGGCTAAGCGTGGTGGTCCCGGTAGTCCATCTTCACCAAATTACTTTGGCGTTGGATGACGGCGCCCCCGGCCTTACCGTCCCCGTTCTCGACCCGGGAGATAGCAAGTTACCGATTCAAGGGTGAAATTCATTTCACTAGCCTGATCACGTCGCTCGGTCGATGAAGCCGGGGTCGGTGGTGCGTCGAGCGTACCC
>BACX01000237.1 GCA_000333335.1 Sphingomonas-like bacterium B12
GTGACGACGCTTCCCCACCAGCTGCTCGATGCGATGGAGCGCCGATCGTGCCGAATTGGCATGCACGGTGGCGATCCCGCCCGGATGGCCGGTATTCCAGGCCTTGAGCATGTCGAGCGCTTCCGCGCCGCGGACCTCGCCAACGATGATGCGATCGGGCCGAAGACGCAGTGTCGAGCGAACCAGGTCGGCCATGGCGACGCCGGGTCTGGTGCGCAACGCCACCGTGTCTGGGGCGGCGCTTTGAAGCTCGCGTGTGTCCTCGATCAGGATGATGCGCTCGTCGAGATGCGCCATCTCCGCGAGCAACGCGTTGGCGAGCGTGGTCTTGCCGGAGCTAGTGCCGCCAGCAACGAGGATGTTGCGGCGTTCGACCACCGCCATCGACAGCAGCCGCGCGGTGTCGGCATCCATGATCCCGTCGGCCACGTAATCGAACAGTCGATGAATTCTCGTTGCGGGCTTGCGGATGGCGAAGCAGGGTCCAGTCGAGACCGGCGGCAAGATGCCTTCGAAACGTTCGCCGGCACCGGTGCCATAGGATGGCAGTTCGGCCGACACGATGGGCGCAGATTCGTGGACCTCCTGCCGCGCGTGGCTCGCGACCAGCCGGATGATCCGCTCGGCCTCGGTCGGCTCCAACCGTGTGCCGGTATCGACCCTGCCCTCGCCCAGCACGTCGAGCCGCAGCGCGCCATCGGGATTGGCCATGATCTCGATCACACGACCGTCGGCCAGAGCCGCGCCGATCGCAGGTCCCATGGCGGTACGCAGCATGGCTCGCCGGCGCTCACGCGCTTCGGGATGTTCGGGGCCGCTCACGACGAGGTCTCCCCTGACGCCGGCTCTCCGGTCGTGCGTCCGCTGGCAAGCTGGCGGCCNANCTGATCGACGAAGCGCCTGAAACGTTCGCGTCCGACCGCCTGTGCCGCCTTGTCGGNCTCGGGCAGCGGCGCGGTGACGGTCAGCTGGTAGCGAAACGACAGTGAGAGCGTTTCGAGCTGGACATGGAGATCGCGCTCGAGCCTGTTGAGCTGCGTGCTCATTCTATCGAGACGATGCTTCAGCAGGTCATCGACCTCGCGGGTCGCGCGGCGGTTGAGCCAGGCCCGCAGCGCATCGGCGACGATCGCGAATTCGACGTGCCGGGCTTCGAGCCCAGCATTTCGAGCTGAGCGGTCAATTCGGTATCGAGATAGAGGTGGTGGCGCGGCTTCATCGGCGTGCCCTCAGAAACTCGGCAGCAGATCGTCACCGCGATCCGCGCTCTCGTTCATGGCATGCGCGCGTCCCACCAAGGTCAGTCCGCGCAAACGGTCGATGACGGTCTTTTCGGCACCGACATCATTGTCGTCCTCGGCCGACATATCGATCGGGGGTTCGGGTTCCGTGCGCTGCGCAGCTTCCTCTTCGGCAAGGCCGGGATGGCGCTGCTGCTGCACGCCGCCATCCTCCCCCGTCGCATCATTACCAACATCCTCGGCGACCAGAGCCAAGGCTCCATGGGGGCCGCGGACCTGGTTGGCCCAGTCGTCGCCGCGAAATGGCGGACGATCACGGTAGCCGTTGTCCGCAAGCACAGGTGGCGGCAGCACACGTTTCGCGAAATTGCGATCGCGATAGTAGAGCAGCTTGTTGGCTCGGATCGGAGCGAGACCCGAGACCAGCACCAGCTCGTCGGCCGGCGGAAGCTGCATGACCTCGCCCGGCGTCAGTAGCGGCCGCGCCGTTTCCTGGCGGCTCACCATCATGTGGCCCAACCACGGCGACAATCGATGCCCGGCGTAGTTGCGCTGGGCACGCAATTCTGTCGCGGTGCCGAGCGCATCCGAGATGCGCTTCGCTGTTCGCTCGTCGTTAGACGAAAAGGCGATACGAACGTGGCAGTTGTCGAGGATGGCGTTATTCTCGCCATACGCCTTGCTGATCTGATTCAGCGACTGCGCGATGAGATAGGCACGGATGCCGTAGCCGGCCATGAAGGCGAGCGCGGTCTCGAAGAAGTCGAGCCGACCCAGAGCCGGAAACTCGTCGAGCATCATCAGCAATTGATGCTTGCGGCTCTTGGTCGGATCGCCTTCCAACCGTTCCGTCAGCCTGCGTCCGATCTGGTTGAGCACCAAGCGAACCAGCGGCTTGGTGCGGCTGATGTCAGACGGCGGGATCACGAGGTAGAGCGATACCGGCACGGCGCCGTCAACCAGGTCAGCGATCCGCCAGTCGCAGGCGGCTGTGTTCCGTGCAATGATCGGATCGCGATAGAGGCCGAGGAACGACATCGCCGTCGAGAGAACGCCAGAGCGCTCGTTCTCGGACTTGTTGAGCACCTCGCGCGCAGCCGACGCCACGACGGGATGGACCTGCGGCATCTCGGTCGTCCCGAGGTGGTTAGTCGCCATCATCCGTCGCAACGTGTGGACGAAACTGCGCTGAGGATCGGAGAGGAAGGTCGCGACGCGGGACAGCGTCTTTTCCTCTTCGGCGTAAAGAACATGCAGGATGGCACCAACCAGCAGCGAGTGGCTGGTTTTTTCCCAATGCGATCGCCGCTCGAGCGCCCCTTCCGGATCGACCAATATATCGGCGATATTCTGGACGTCGCGAACCTCGTCGGGCCCTTTGCGAACCTCGAAAAGCGGATTGTAGCGCGCCGACCGCGGATCGGTCGGATTGAACAGAAGACAGTGTGAGAAAAGCTGGCGCCAGCCGGCGGTCAGCGTCCAATTCTCGCCCTTGATGTCGTGGACGACTGTGCTGCCGATCCAGGACAACAGGGTGGGCACGACCAGGCCGACGCCCTTGCCGGACCGCGTCGGTGCGAAGGCCATGACATGTTCAGGGCCATGGTGGCGCAGATAATCCCTGCCCAATTTACCCAGGAAAACGCCCGCGTCGCCGAACAGGCCGGCGCTCGCCACTTCCGAACGTGTCGCCCAGCGCGACGAACCGTAGGTGGTGACATGGGCGGATTGCCGCGCCCGCCAGAGCGAACCGATGATGGCAGCACCGCATCCGAGGAAGCCACTCGCACCGGCCAGCGCGCCGGCCTTGTCGAATACCTGCTTCGCGTAGGCGTCGTAATGATACCACCAGCCGAACAGCGCCCACGGCTTGTAGATCGGCCAGCCCAGAAACGTGTGCCAGGCGCATCCCAATTCGGGCTGATAGGCGAGCATGGCCGCCGCCCATTGCGTCGCAGCCCATAGACCCAGCAGGACGATCAAGAAGATGACAGCGATCTGGCCAATCAGGAGTTTCGTGGGCGTCATGCGTTGTGTCCGACTTGGACAGCCGCAACATGCGGCATGCGTCGGCTCAAGCATCATCCAAGAGAAGCCAGGGAGTTATAGCCCGTAGGTTCCCCCAAGATCATTTATGTTCTCTTCGCGTGCGAGAGACACATATTTTTGGCTTCTGGAGCATATCTTTGCTGAACACAGGTCAGTGGACTTAGTGTGGACCTATTCCGCCGTGACATACGAGACACGAATTGGGAAGCAGGCGGCAAATCCACTCATGCAGACCACTTCGGAGCAAGATCGATGTCACGTGGAGGAGCGACGACCGATCGTGCCTATCTGGCTCTCAAACGCGAGGTTCTGATCGGCCGCTTCAAACCCGGTCTCCCGCTGCCCTTGGCTGCCTTGGCTGACGAGTTCGGCATGAGCGTATCACCGGTACGTGCCGCAGCCGCCCGACTGTTCGGCGAAAGGCTCTTGGAGCCATATTCCGATGGGAGCTTCCAGCGCCCCATAATCGGCGTGCACGCGCTGCGCGATCTTTACGCCTGGCATGCACATCTGATGCGGCTGATCCTCCGCGATCGAAGCCCAAGGGCCAAGATGGTCGCCCTTCCAGGAATTGTCGACGACGTGGACGGGTCGAACGCGATCGCAATTGCCGATGCGACTTCGGCCTTATTTTGCAGAATTGCCGAGTATAGCGACGATATCGAACATACCGAAGCCATCAGGTCAGCCAACGATCGGCTTCACGCGATTCGCGTCCACGAAACCGCTATTCGTGATCGCGTCCGTGAGCTGCGGGTGGTCGCTGTCGCTACTGCCAGCGGTAGCGACAGCGTCGCCCGCGCCGCTCTCTGGTCCTATCATCGGCGTCGATTGCGCCGCGTCGCCGTGATCGCAAACGCCTCGTTGGGGGCACAATATGATCTCGACATACGCAGGGTAGCCGACAAAACGCCGCTCGAGGATTGAATACCGACGCCGGCGTAGCCGAAACGGTCCGCAGATCTATGAAGACCGGACCCGTATTCGATCGGGAATATTCGACGCGACCCATAAAATGGCGATGCCGCGAATGGTCGCGGGCAATCGACAAGGAGAACGTTATGGAACGCGATGACGAACGCCTCGACAATGAGGTCATCGATCTCGGCTCGGTCATCACCGAGACGAAGGGCGGCGTGCAGGGCTTCGACGATACGCCCTCGGGCCTGCGCATCAAGATGGGCCTCACCAACGATTGACCCACACGGCGCGTGCTCGCGTGCGGGCACGCGCCAACGGAGGATTGGCCGTGCAATGGGGTATCCGCGATGATCTCCGCTTCTGTCGGGTCGGGGATCGGACGATCTTCCTGGATCTCAGGACCGAGCGCTATTTCGGGCTCCCCGCCGCCGCTGACCAGGCATTTCGCCAATTCCTTGCTGCGACACCGCCCTCGGCGAACGACGAACGCGAACTCCAACCCTTGATCGCACGCGGCCTGCTGGTTCCGGGCGGCGCGGCGGCTTCCTCTGTCCAGCCACCGGCAAAAAACCAGGCGGAGGGCGACCTCCGTTTCGCTCTTCCGGACCGGGTGTCCCCAGTCATTGTCGCCTTGGCGCTGGGATGCGAGCTCACCGCGATGCTGGCCGCCCGGAAGCAGTCCCTGAACACCATCGCGAGCGATCTCGATCGATGGCGCTGCGGGGCGGCACCCGAAAAGGATCGATCACCAACGGATCTCGAAACTTACGCGGCGCTGGCAGCGGCGTTCGAGCGAATTGCACTCCTGCTTCGCCCGGCAGACCGATGCCTGATCAAGGCGCTCGCGTTTCTCCGCGCCTGCCGCTCCCGCAATCTCTTCCCGTCCTTGGTCTTCGGCGTACGCGCCAACCCTTTCGCCGCCCATTGCTGGGTTCAGCATCACGCTTTGGTCCTGAACGACGAGCTCGAACGCGTGAGGATCTACACGCCGATACTGGTCCTGTGAGCGCGCCGCGCTATTTGCTCGTGCTGCTGCGGGAGCATGGCGATGCCGATGCGCTCGCCAGAGATCTCGCGCGCCGAACGGGGCTCATGCCCGCCGCTGCGCCGAGAGGGGCCATCTTGCTGTGCAGCTCGCCAATGCTCGGCATATTCTCGTCCCCAACCGCCGTGCTCGTCGGCCATCTCTTCGACAAGAAGACCGGCAGAAGCGCAACATCGAGCGATCTTACCGATCCGGCCTGCTTGCCGGGTCGGCTTCTCGAGGATTTTTGGGGCGGCTATATTGCCGTCCGGCGGACCGAGGCCGGCGACGAGATCCTCCGCGATCCTTCGGGCGCGCTCCCCTGCTACCATGTGTCGTTGCCGGCCGGGTTGGCGTTGGCGTCCGATCCGCAGGCACTTTGTGACGCAGGACTGCTGATCCCCGATGTGGACTATGCGTCGCTGGCCCGGCACCTCTACGGAGCCGGGCTTCCGACTGCGCACACCGTGCTGCGGGGCCTCGCCGACATACCTGCCGGCTTTCGCCTCCGAACTTCGACCCACACGATTGAAGAGATGTGGAGTCCCTGGCGTTTCGTCGCGTCGGACGACTGTGCCGCGCGCGAACCGCTCGAAGACCGATTGGCCCGGACCATACAAAATTGCGTCAGCGCCTGGGCGAGACACCACAGCAGGGTTCTGATCGGGATCTCGGGCGGTCTCGATTCCTCGATCGTGGCGGCATGCTTGTCGCGAACGCCCGCGCAAATCGTCGCTGCGACACTCACGACGACGGATCTGGAAGGTGACGAGCGCCCGTTCGCGCGTCCGCTCGCCCGGGCGCTCGGCGTCGAGCTCATCGAATCCGCATACAGCCACGATCACATCGATATCGGGAAATCGGCGGCCGCTCACCTTCCCAGGCCCGTCGCCCGGACCCAGATTCTCGCTCACGATGCAGCCATGCTGCAGTTTGCACGTGAGCATCGGATCGACGCTTTCTTCAGTGGGAATGGGGGCGATAATGTCTTTTGCCTGATGCAATCCTCGAAGCCCTTTGTCGACAGATTGCTCCACGATGGCCCCACGCCGGGCGTGTACCGAACGTTGATCGATATCTGCAGGTTAACCGGTTGCAGCCCACTCCAGGCGCTCCGACTAGCTGTCCGGAGCTGGCGGGCGACGGGCCGAAGCTACGGCTGGACGGGGGACAGGAGCTTCCTCAGCCCCGACGCTCTCTATGCCGCAGATGGAAGCATCGACCATCCGTGGCTCGTCGCCCCATCCGGCGCGCTCCCTGGCAAGGCGGCTCACATCGCCATGCTGGTTCGGGCGCAACTGACGCTGGAGGGGTTCGATCGGCAGCGGGGGCCGATCACGATCAACCCGCTGATGGCCCAGCCGGTGGTCGAACTCTGCCTGTCGATTCCCAGTTGGCGGTGGTGCGCTGGCGGCCGCAATCGTGCTGTCGCGCGAGACGCCTTTGCCGATCGGCTGCCGCCCGCGATCCTCCACAGGCGTCACAAGGGCGGCCCGGATGGTTTCTCGGTCGAGATCTTTGAGCGTAACCGAGCGCGCATCGCGGAACGGCTGCTCAACGGTCGCATGCGACAGCACGGTCTTCTCGATCGTGCCGCATTGGAGCACGCGATGCGCGACCGTGGACCCACGACCGGGATCGAGCGCGTCAGGATCCTTGCCTTGCTCGATACCGAGGCATGGCTGGATCATTGGTGCGCAATGAGATCTTCGATGCTCGCGGGGTGATCGGTCGGGGGGATGGACGGGGCAACGCGTCCCATCGCACCAAATCGTCGGCCCGCGCCGGATCAGCGGATCTTCTGTCCTGGAGCCAATAGTCGAACCAATCGAGACTGCGCCGGTAGATTGCCAGCCGATGCGACGGCTGCCACTTCACATGATGTTCGTCCGGGAAGACGTAGAGGGACACCGGTTTGCCTGCCTCGTGGAGGCCGGTATAAGCATCGAGACCGGCAAGATATTCGCCGTCGGGTAGCTGCATCAGGATCGGCACGTTCAAGCGCCCGGCATTTCGGCTGAGCGCGATGTGCCGCCAGAAGCCCTGCCCTTCACCGACCCGCGGATAACCTTCAGCGAGAAAATGCCCGGCGGCAGCCGGCCCAGCGACGATGGCCGTCGTGGCGTCGGTGCAGCAGTTGCTGATCGCCGCAGCGGAAAACAACCGGCTGTGGAGGAGCGCATATTGTACCGTGGCGGCGCCATCGCTCATGCCCGTGATCCCGATGCGGCGAGGGTCTGCGATTCCGCGCGCGATGATCAGCCGCACACCCCGTTCGAGCGACGACAGGACGCTGCGGCGATCCGCGAAATTTCGCTGATCCAGCTTCTCGGCCAGTTTCACGTCTGTCGGCGCCCGGACGATCCCGATGTCGAGCGGCCGCTCGAAGCTCAGAACGGCATAGCCGCGATTGGCGAAAGCCTGGATGGGATATTCGTCGCCGGTGCCACCGCGAAGAAATCCACGGGATTCATATTGGACGACGATCAGCGGGTAGCGCTGCCCTGGGCGATAGCCGACCGGCAGGACCAGATCGCCGAAGGACGGTAGACCAAACTTGTTCTTCCACTGCAGGCGTTCGACCGCCCCGAGGCGACGCTCTCGGAACTCGGGGTTAGGATCGAAAAGCACATCCGTCCGGCCCTCATCCGGATCGATCGAGATCACCCTGCGCGGCGCGTTCGCAGCATCGTCGAGGCAGACGATATGTGGTCCGAGCGGACCGCAATCGGAGAGTTGATCGCTCGTGAGGAACAGTCGCCTGGGGTCCTCGCCCGCCGGATCCCATTCATAGATCGCGGTCTCGCTGAAGCCCCAGCCTTCCTGACGTATGTAGCGGATGCGCCTGCCGTCAGATGTCCACCACAGACTGATCAATCGGCCGCGGCATTTCTGCGGCTCGCACAGCCAACGCACGCCATGCTCGACGGTCTGAAGGCGCAGCTGCAATCCCATGGGATCGTCGACAGTGCGGATCAGTCGTGCCGACCGACCGTCGGGCCCGTCGGCAACCTGCAGACCCGTTTGCACGACGCGGATTTGCTCCCGGAGCCAATCAGCCTGCCGCGTCGATGCCCTCGTCACCTGACCCCGCTGCACATCCAGCACGTAAATCGCGGCGTCGTCTCTGCTTTGGACATGCGGGAGCGCGCCGGACAGAGGTGTGAAGCGAGCATCATAAGCATAGCCCGTCCGCCCCTCTTGTTCGAGCATCGCCAAAGCGTCCGTGCGCGACGGCCGCGTCTGGAAAATGATCGAGGTGCCGTCCGTCGCGAAGCGAAAGTCGGTGACGTCGAGCTCCGGCTTGGTGAGGGCGTGGCTTCCAGTGCCATCGGCCTCGGCCCGCCAGATTTGCGTGATTCCGCCCGTCCGCTTGAGGAAAGCGACCCAGCGGCTATCGGACGACCAGCGCGGGGTTATCGGGCGCGGAATGCCGGAGGGCGTAGCCGCGACACCCCGGACATCGCTCTCGATCCGGATCAGATCGCCGCCCGCGTCGACCAGGATCGGCGAAGCCTTGCTCCGCAGGTCCAGGACCACCATCGCCAGACAATATCTATTCGTTTCCGGATCGGCTTGGCGCAGTTGAAACGCAGCGTGGTCGCCCTGCGGCGAGACAGTCATGGCAGGATCGGTCGGTCCAATCCGGGAATTCGGGCCGATATCGCGCAGACCCACCAGATCGACGGCTGAAAGCGCCCGGCTCGCGCTTCCCCCCGTGCTCGCGGGGGGCATCACGCTGGCGCACGGGGGCACGGAAGCGGCCAGCGCTGCTCCGCGCGGCAGATACAGGAAGAGCGCCGCTGCAACCGTGACCGAAGACCAGCCTTTCACCATTTGCGGCTGAGCGTCAGGCTGATCAGACGACCGACCGCGGAATAGTTGGTGGAATCGTAGGTCGGGTCATAGACGTTCGAATTGCGGATGAGGGCAGGCTTGGCGTTCGACAGGTTGAAGCAGGATAGCGCGATCTCCATCCCGCGCAGCACCCCGCTCTCGTTCGACGGCGTTACGTTGACGGACAGGTCGAACGTCGTCAGCCCTCGAACGCCGACATAGGGCTGCAGGCGGTTATCGAGCGTTCCCCCGACATAATTTGCAAAAGCCGAGATCGAGACTTCGTGACGCGTCCATTCGCCACCCGCCCGTGCTCGCCAGTGCGGTGGGTTGAAGATCGTTCCTGCGAGCGGGAAAGATGCCTGTTCCGGGCTGAGTTTCTCGCGACTGGTGAGATAGCTCGCCGAACCCGTTAGATCGAATCGGTCGCCGCTAGAGAGCTTGAACTGATACTCGACACGCATGTCGACGCCGTGGATCGTCTGGCTCGCGCTATTCTGCAGGCTGTCGTCGGCAATCGCGCCGACGCTCGAGGGCTCAAACGGCGCTCCGGTGAAATTGCGAAGCCCTTCCGGCAAGCCGGCGACGGCCGCCGTGACCTGCGCGAGGCTGGGATCGAAGATGATGAGGTCGCGGTAGACGGGATTGTCGAGCAGCCCGTTCACCGAGACGACGGGTTCCACGACGCGATTGCGGTAGCGGATGTGGAAATAGCTCGCTTCCAGGGTCAGACCCGGAATGGCCTTCGGTTCGACCGTCGCGGTCGCCGTCCAGGTCTCCGCCTTCTCGGGTTTCAGATCCGGGTTGCCGCCTCCTAGCAAGATCGTGGTCTGATTTGACGGCGCGCTGGAACTGAAGAAGGAGGACGGAAAGAGCAGTCCCTGACGAATCTGATATTGCTGATCGAGCGTGGGCGCCTTGAAAGAGCGGCCCCAGCTGGCCTTCAACATGACGCCGGCGATTGGCGCATAATTGATTCCGATTTTTGGGGTCGCGACGCCGCCGACGCCACTGTAATGCTCATAACGGGCCGCCGCCGTGAGCCTGAGATCGCGAACCAGCGGCCGGGCATTACCCGATCCCACCAGCGGTACCGACAATTCGCCGTATCCGAAGGCGATGTGCCGGTTCCTGGAATATTCGGTCGGCGTCGTGGTCACATCGTCGGCTGTCGTCACCACCTTCGTGGCAAGGCCGACCGACCGGAATCCGCCGCCCGCGGCAAGGCGCACTTCGCCTCCGGCAAGAGAAAGGAGCGGCCCTTCGACTCCGGCTTCCACGCTGTCGAGGCTGTCGTCGTAGCGCGTTCGGGAACAGGTCGCGACGGCGCCGTCCGAATACACGCAACCCGCCGGACGGGCTATGCTGGTCGCGTGCGTACCGCTGATCGTACCGGTCCAGCCACCGCCGAATGACCATTGTAGGGTTGGCGAGATAGACGACGAGCGGACCGACAGGTCCGCGGTCGAGCCGCTGACCAGATAGCCGGCATCCGCCGTGTAGGGCAGGCCAATGAAGGACCGGCGATCACTATACTGCCCGTCGATCGAGAAGGTCAGACGATCGGTCAGCACTTGGTGCCCGGCTAGCACGAAGCTGTACTGGCGCTGGCGAGGAAGCAGGGTTGACGTGTCGTCGAGACTTTGTGTGTATGATCGCTGTCCCGCCGAAATCTGCGTCGACCGATTATAGTCGCCGGCGACCATGAAACCGCCAGAGGACCAACGGCGGCCTGTGACTACATCATACTGCTGCTGGCTGTCGCCGCCATCCGTCGTCGTGCCAAAATGCGCCGACGTTTCGAGCCCTTCGAAATCGCGACGCAGGATGACATTGGCCACACCACCGACGGCGTCGGAGCCATACAGGGCCGAGCTGCCATCGGGAACGATCTCGATCCTATCGATTGCGGCCAAAGGAATCGCGGCGATGTCGACGCCCTGATTTGCCCCGTCATAAGCGACGCGATGCCCGTTGATGAGCGTCAGCGTCGCGTCCGGACCCAGCCCACGCAGATTGAGCGTGGACGACGAAGTGATGTTCTGCTGGCCTTGATCGCCACCGCCGGCGACGCCCGGATTTTGACCGCCGGAGAAATTCTGCTGAAGAGACCGAACATAGCTACCGAGATCGGAAAATCCTTCGCGCTCGATTTTCTCGCGGGCGGCCGTCAGGGTTGGCGAGCTCGTCGCCGCGCCACGAATGCGCGTGCCGGTCACGACGATGTCGGAACTTGTGTCATCGCCCGCCGCCGCCGCGACCGGCGATGGCGATCGCCCCCGGACAACGTAGCCCCCACCAGATTTCATCACGGAGAGATCTGTGCCCGCGATCAACCGCTCGACTGCTTGCTGTGCTGTGTAATCGCCGCTCAGGGCCGGCGCCGTTCGTCCCGACACGAGATCGGGAGAGAACATGATGCTCGTGGCTGTGCTGCGCGCCACCTCCCGAAGAGCCTCGCCGAGCGGTCGGCTGGGGATTTCGATGTGTTTAGCGCCGACCGCCTGGGCGAGTGACGCAACCGGGGTAAGGCATATTAGGCCAGAGCAGATCGCGATCTTTGAGCCAACCGACATCAAGTGATGTTTCATCTCGTCCCCCTCGAATAGGCAATCGAGGGGATCGACGGAAAGCTGGAGCAGATACCCTAGGCAGATTCCTGGGAAGTCGAAATTTTCTTTTTGAGAAGGATGCGGCCATCCTCGCCGCGATCAACGCGAAGATCGAACAGATCAGCCAGATTTTGAACGACAAGGTCCGGTTGATTGACGTGGAAACGCCCCGACACTTTCAACGACGCAAGCTCGGAATCGGCGATCTCGATCGGGCTCGCAGTATAGCGGTTGGTCTGCGCCAAGAGATCGGTGAGTGCCATCGCATCGACATCCAAAACCCCGCTCGGCCAATCGGTCGCCTGCAGGGGAAGCGCACGGACTGGTGTGACGAAGCCTGTAGCGTCGAAGTCCGCCCTCTGATGGGCGATCATCTCGCGCCGGATTTCGCGATTGGTTCTCGTATCCCGTACACGTACGCCTATCGCGCCGCGAAGCAGCGCCACCTGCACCCCGCCCCGGCCCAGGATTTCGACATCAAAGACCGTGCCGTGCGCCGTGATATCGCCGGTGCCAGCCGTCACAATGAACGGCCGATGTTCATGCGACACATTAAAGCGGGCCCGACCCGCAACCAAGTTCAAGTGTCTTTGATTTTCACCGTATGCCACGGTGACCACTGCGCCGGTATCGAGCGTGACCGTCGAGCCGTCCGGAAGATTCACTTGCCGAATCTGTCCTGTCGATGATGCCAGCCGAAACTCAGATCGATCCTGAGGACCCGAGCTAGCAACCGCGCCGACAGCGGAGGGGTTCGTCGGATTCAGCAACGTCGTGAAGACGCCCGACAGACTAAGCAGCATGGCGGCAGCGGTTGCGAGACCAGTTAGAGCGGCTCCCACTCCAAAGCCGATTGGAAGCAACCGTCGGCCACGAGCTTCGGGACGATGCTGGCCGAAAGATGCCGAGTGAGCAAGCACGGCCGAACGTTCATACTGCCGCGAAAGCCGGTCATAGGCCTGCCTATGAGCGTCGCTCGCCCACAGCCAGCGCTCGAAATCGGCCTGATGCATAGCAGCGTCTGACCGAAGCATCCGGGCATACCACGTCGCCGCTTCTTCGGACGTCTGTGCCTTCATTTCGTCGCTCACTGTCCCTCCAGGAACCGACTTATGTGCAGCATTGCCTGTTTCATGTGATATTCTACCGTCTTGACGCTGATTGCCAGTCGCCCGCCGATCTCCTCGTACGTGCGCCCTTCCACTCTTTTCATGAGAAATACCGTTCGAGTTTTAGGGGGAAGACCGGCTAGCGCGCGTTCAAAGAGGTCGAGGTCCTCCTCATGCGACGTCACCGCGACATCACATTCTTCGAGCGGGACGTGATCGGAACGAGACGATCCTTTCCGGCTCCGGAACCAATCGGCAACGAGATTACGGGCAATCCTTTGCAAATATGCGGCGGGATTACGGATATCGGCGAGCGGAACCTCTACCATCTTCACGAAGGCGTCTTGCACGAGATCCGCCGCGCCCTCGTAGTCTCCTGTTTTACTTCGAAAATAACGGCGCAGCTGCGGTGCTTCCGACTGGAAGAGGCGACCGACCTCACTCGGAGCAGAAGCCGAGGCCTCGGGCGTGGCAGCGCGTGCCTGGGGAACGCCCTTCATCGGGGCGAACTTCGACAGGAGCGTGACGCGTTGGGAAAAGCCGCTGAAACGAAATCCATGAGCCGCCGAGAGGCGTGGCACGACCACTCAGCCGGCGCCGCCGGCGTGTGGAATCAGCGAGGGTCGCCGTCGTCGAGACCTTCGGTCGGCCTATTCCGATACGGCACGCCGGACCAGCCCGGTCCGGCGCGATTGATTCCTGGCAAATGAAGCTTCGACGCGAGTGCCAGCATTCCCACGCCGCGAACGTATGGTGACGCGATCAGCGCTGCGATGCAATACCTGCAAAGGTAACGCGTTCCTGGACTGGAATGAGACCAAACCCCCGATCGGATTTCGCGCCCAGTCCGAGGCGCAGCTTGCGGGCCTCGACTTAACGAAAAGGTAGCAACGAAGGGCATGCCGCCGCGCGGATACCGCATGCTCCCTCGGTCGCTGGTCACCTCGCGCATCTTACCGTTGCCGGCAAAGATCGTACCGCCCACCCAATCCGGCTGGATGCCTCCGCCTAGAGTCTGGTCGCGCCACAACCGGACTTGGGGGATCGACGACAGGCAGGTCTTGAGTGAGCACGACGGTGAGCTGCCGTTCGCTCACTTCGCGATGCTACAGCTTCGCGCCGCCCAGCTTGTAGGTCAGCTGCAGATAGAAGCTGCGGCCGACGCCATCGAACCAGCTGATGTCGTAATAGGGATAGGAGCCGTAGGTCCGATCCTTCACCGGCCCCTGATCGAACAGATTGTCGATTGTGCCCGAAATCCGGAAATGATCCGAAATGTCGTACTGCGCGGACAGGTTGAACAGGTAGCTCGCGCGGACATAGGCATCCTCGTCGTAATTGGGCAGCTTGCCGAGCCTCTGGCCCTGGATCGTCGCGGTCAGCTTGTCGAGCGTCCAGGTGATGCTGGCCGTGCCCTTGTCGCGCGGGATGTCGTAACCGCTGTCATAGGCCAGCTTGTTGACCGTCGGATCGCCCGGATATTGGCGGTTCGAGTGGTTGAAGACGTAGGTGTAGCCGAGCGAGAAGCTGAACTCGCCGATGCCGCGCGTCGGCACTTTCAGGTGCGCCGAGAAGTCGAGACCGTCGGTCTTCTCCTTGGCGACGTTGATCGGGTTGACGGTGACGCCTTCCAGCTCGCCCGCGAGAGCGCCCGACGCGTAACGCTGCACCCGCGCGATCGCATCGAGGCAGGTCGGCGAATTGGGATCGACCGCGGAACCCGATGCCGTCTCGCCCAGCACGCAATCGGATTCGTCGCGCAGCAGCGTATCGCTGTCGAGATCCAGCACCTGGTTGGTGAGCGACACCTTGAAATAGTCCACCGAGACATCGAAGCGCCGGAACGGCTGCCAGACCACGCCAGCGTTGATCGACTTGCTCGTCTCCGGCTTCAGCTGGCGGTTGCCGGTGCGGTGCGAGACGATGCCGGTGTCGTAATCGTCTTCGCAATCACTGTAGGACGCACCGGCATTTTCCTGCCGGCAGGTCAGATAGTCGATGCCCGACGGGTGCGTATCGCCCGGCCCGGAGAAGACATAATGCAGGTCCGGCGCCCGAAAGCCGGTGCCGTAGGCGCCGCGCAGCAGCAGGTTCGATGCCGGGCGCAGCTCGGCGCCGACATTGTAGGTGAACTTGCCGAAGCCGTTGCCGGTGACGTGATAATGATCGTAGCGGCCCGCCGTCTCGATCTGCAGGATCTTGAGCAGCGGTACGCGCACCTCGTAACCTAGGCCCCAGTGCGAGCGATCGCCCTTTCCGGTGGAATCGGTCAGCCCGACATAATAATGGCCGAGCGCCAGCGGATCGGGACGCAGATTGTAGCCCTGGCTCCCGGCCTCCGCGATCAGCGCCGCGCCGACGCCGCCAGCCGGCAGGCGGAACAGCTCGGTGGTGTTCACCGTCGCTGAGAAATTGTCGACGCGCGATTTGGGATGGTAGACGGAATCGGCGGTGATCGACTTGTATTCGGCCGGCGTCAGCGGCGTGTAGAGCCGCGTCGGATCGGCATCGAAGATCGGATAGCCGCTCGCCTCGTCCACGCCCTGTTGCTGGCCGAGGAAGAAGGCGTTGGCCTTGTCGATCACCACCTCGGGAAAGCTCACCCGCGAGCGATATTCGGCGTGGTTGTAGGACAGTTCGTAGCCATATTTGTCGCCGGGGCCGAACTTGCCCTTGATACCCGGCGTGATGTTGAACGTGTAGGACCGGTTGGTGGTCATGCCGTTCTTCAGGCCGCCCATTTCCTCAGGCGTGAACTGGCGCGTCCAGTTGTCGAGCTGCAGGCCGCTATAGGTCGCGTCCGGGGACAGGTTCGGGTTGAAGAAGGTGCCTTCCTGATTGCCGTCGGCGGTCTCGTAATACCAGCTCAGCACGTCGCGGAAGAGTGAGAGCTTGCTGTAGCCGAACTGGAAATCGACGAACGCCTGCGCATGATCGGAGAAGTCGTAGCCGATCGATCCGTAGCTGTTGATGCTCGTCCGCTTGGAGATCATCGTCCCGTAGGCGACGGATTCGTTCGATCCGCAGAAATAGCCCGGGCCGTCGATCGTGTCGTAATTCGGCCGGCTGGCATAATAGGTCGTGCCGCCGTTGAGGTAGGAGAGTGCCGAGCATTGCGCCTCGGTCGGGCGGATATAATCCTCATATTCGTCGGTGCGCAGGAAGGTGCGGCGCGCGAGCGGCACGTCGCGGGTGGGGTCGTCGGCGGTCGAATCCTGCCGCTTGCGCTGATATTCCCACAGGGGCTTCTGGTAGAGGCCCTCGACACCGATCACGCCGTGGAAATCGCCCGTCTCCCAGCCGGTCGTGATTGTCGCGCGATGCGAGGCGCCGCCGCCATGCTCGGTATCGCCGTAGCGATAGTCGAACCGCGTGCCGTCCGCGTTGCGCTTCAGCTGGAAGTTCACGACGCCCGAGATCGCGTCCGACCCGTAGACCGCCGACGCACTTCCGCTCAGCACCTCGACCCGGTCGATCAGGCCGACCGGGATGTTCGAGATATCGGTGAAGTTGCTCTGCCCCTGAAAAGGCAGCGGGAAGTCGGCGATGCGGCGGCCATTGACCAGCACCAGCGTATGATTGGGGCCGAGGCCGCGCAGATCCACCTGCTGCGCACCGGGCGTGAAGGACGCGCCCGAAAAGCTCTGCTGACTCTGCGTTTCGCCGCCGTTCTGGGTGATGGCGCGCAGCAGATCCGGAACGCTCTGATAGCCGTTGCGCAGGATGTCGTCGGAGGTGATCGTGGTGACCGGCGCCGGTCCCTCGGCCTGCACGCGCGGGATGCGCGATCCCAGCACAACGATCTCGCCGGGCGCGGATGGCGCATCGCCTGTCACCACCGGGGCCGCGGACGGCGCGATGTCTGGCACGGTCTGCGCTGCCGCCGCCATGCTGATGACGCTGGACCCCAACGCCAGCGAACGCGCGATTCCCCTGATACCCCGCATCGCGTGACCCCCTTGCTCGCGATTCTCCCTGTGACATAATGGATGATAATTTCGACAATCTGCCACAGAAAAATGCTCATACGTCGAAATCGATGATACAAAGTGGCTTCTCGGGAATAGGGGCGTAACGATGAAGGTACGGATCGGCGTGGCACTGGCGGCACTGGGCTGGGCAACGGCGGCGCTCGCCTCTCCGGACGGCTACACGCGCTTCACCATCGGCGATCTCTCGGCTCCCACGCCCGCAAAGCCCGAGGCCGGGCTGATGCTCGTCGGCGGCGGGGACTGGGATTACGACGCCTATCGCTGGTTCGCCGCAAAGGCCGGGCACGGCCACATCGTCGTGCTGCGCGCGTCGGGCACCAACGAGGCGGGCGAAGAATTATACAAACAAGTCGGCGGGGTCGCCTCGGTCGAGAGTTTCGTGTTCGACGATCGCAAGGCGGCGAGCGACCCCAAGGTGTTGGCGGCCGTCGCCAGGGCCGATGGCCTTTACATCGCGGGCGGCGACCAGTCGCGCTACGTCCGGTTCTGGAAGGGTACGCCGCTCGCCGCCGCGATCGACAAGCTGGCCGCGAGCGGGCGACCGGTCGGCGGGACCAGCGCTGGCCTCGCGATCCTCGGCGGCCATGCCTATGGCGCGATGGAAGGCGGCAGCATCGGATCGCGGCAGGCGCTGGCCGATCCGATGGGGACTGCGGTGACGATCGAGAGCAATTTCCTCCATCTGCCGCGCATGGTGCATATCGTGACCGACACGCATTTCACCACACGCGACCGGCTGGGTCGGCTCATCGCGTTCGTGGCGCAGGTACGCGCCAAGGACGATCCGAAAGCGGTCGGTCTCGGGATCGATCAGGGCGCGGCGCTGTGCGTCGATGGCAACGGCAAGGCCAAGCTCTTCTCCCCGCCCGGCGGTTACGCCTGGCTCGTCCAGCCGGCGGGTGCGCCGCAGACCGCAACGCTCGGCAAGCCCCTCGATTATGCGGCGGTGAAGATCACCGGCTTCGGTCCGGACGGCGGCATCGATCTCACAACGCTGCGGGTGAGCAGGCCGGCCTTCTCCGGCACGGCGAGCGTAAAGGCCGGGCGTCTCGCCAACGTCCCCTTCCCCGCCGATGCCCGTTGGTCGCTCGCCATACATGGCGGCGCGGGCGTGATCGCGCGCGGCAGCCTAACGCCGGAGGAGGAAAAAGCCTATCGCGCCGGATTGCAGGCGGCGCTGTCCGCCGGTTCCGAGGTGTTGCGCAAGGGCGGCTCCAGCACTGACGCGGTGGAAGCAGCGGTCCGCGTGATGGAGAACGATCCCCACTTCAACGCCGGCAGGGGCGCGGTGTTCGACGCGGAGGGCATGAACCAGCTCGACGCGGCGATCATGGACGGCAGCACGATGGAAGCCGGCGCGGTGACCGGTATCACGCGTACAAAGAACCCCATCGACCTTGCCCGTGCGGTGATGGAGCATTCGCCGCACGTCCTGCTTTCCGGCCCCGGCGCCGATCAGTTCTCGCGCGAGCAGGGATTGCCGCAGGTCGATCCCTCCTATTTCCGCACCGAGAAGCGCTGGCAGGAATATCTGGAGTGGAAGAAGGAAGCGCACGCCGCGCTCGCGCCCTCCTCGCGCTGGGCGACGCTTGATCCGACCCATCGCTTCGGCACGGTGGGCGCGGTGGCGCGCGACGTTCATGGCCACCTTGCCGCCGCCACCTCAACCGGTGGGCTGACCGGCAAGCGCTGGGGCCGGATCGGCGATTCCCCGCAGATCGGCGCCGGCACCTACGCGTCCGATGGGGATTGCGCGGTTTCCGCCACCGGCACCGGCGAATATTTCATCCGCCAGGATGCCGCGCGGCAGGTCTGCGACCGGATCGCCTGGCACAAGGAGAAGGTGCAGGAAGCGGCGGACTCCACCATCGAGGCGATCGGCGACATCGGCGGCGACGGCGGGCTGATCGCGATGGACGAAGCCGGCCATGTCGGTTTCGCGCTCAACACCGAGGGCATGTATCGCGGCACCGCCAGCTCAACCCAGCCGCCGGCCACCGCCATCTACGCCGACGAGGCGATCGCCAAGCCATGAAGCTCGACGAGACGGACCGCCGTCTGCTCGCCATGCTGCGCGAGGATGCGCGGCGACATGTCTCGTCGCTGGCCGAGGCGCTCGGCGTGTCTCGGGCCACCGTCTACGGCCGCATCGCTAAGCTCGAGGAGGAGCGGATCATCACCGGTTATACGGTGCGCGTGGGTGCGGAGCATCACCGCCGGATGATCCGCGCCCATATGATGATCAAGGTCCAGCCCAAATTCACCCGCGAGGTGGAACGCGCGCTGGCGGCGCATCCCGAACTCACCACGCTCCACGCGATCAGCGGCGAATATGATCTCATCGCCGAGATCGAGGCGGCGGATCCCGAGGCGCTGAACGAGCTGATCGATCAGATCGGGATGCTGGACGGCATCGCACGCACCACTTCCTCGATTATTCTAACGACCAAGCTACAGCGTTGATGATCTACAGCCAGTGACCCGTCCTGGCCGTTGAACGAACCCGCTGCGCGGGAGGGACGCGCGTGGTGAGGTCCCGCTAGAAGTATCACCGCCCGGCGCCCGTTGAGAGAGCGGCGGCCGAGGCAGAGCATCGTGTCTCCTTCACCAAGGAGCATGACGATGACCCTGTCCATCATTCCCGCACCCGTCAGCCCGCTGCGCCAGCGGCTTATCGATGACATGGAAATGCGCCGCTTCTCGAGCGAGACGCAGCGCAATTACATCCGCGACATCGGCCGGTTCGCCACCTTCCTGGGCCGGCCGCCCGACATGGCGACGGCGGAGGATCTCCGGCGTTTCCAAGTCGAGCAGCAGGAGAGCGGCGTTCCGGTGCCGACCATGAACAGCATCGTCTCGGCGCTGCGGTTCTTCTTCACCCAGACGCTCGACCGACCGGACCTCGCCCGCAAACTGGTGCGGGTGGCGCATCCCCGCAAGTTGCCAGTAGTGCTGAGCCGTGACGAGGTCGCCCGCCTGCTGGGCGCCACCACCTGTCTCAAGCATCAGGCCGCGCTGGCCGTCGCCTATGGCGCTGGACTGCGGGTCGCCGAGGTATCGGCGCTCAGGGTTCGCGACGTCGACAGCGAGCGGATGCTGCTGCGGGTCGAGCGCGGCAAAGGCGGCCAATATCGCAATGCCATGCTCTCGACCGACCTGCTCGCGCTCTTGCGGCAATGGTGGAAGCTCGGCCACCAACAGGGCGTCATGCACCGGGACGGCTGGCTGTTCCCCGGCCAGCACTATCTCAAGCCGCTCAGCACCCGCCAGATCTACCGCGTGGTCGTCGAGGCGGCGCTGGCGGCGGACATCACCAAGCGGGTCGGCCCGCATACGCTGCGCCACAGCTTCGCCACGCATCTGCTGGAAGACGGCATCGATATCCGCATCATCCAGGTCCTGCTCGGGCACGCCAAGCTCGACACGACCGCCTTCTACACCAAGGTCGCGACCCGCACGATGCGCGCGGTGACGAGCCCCTTCGACAAGCTGGCCTTGGCCGCACCGGTCGGAGCCTCGCCGGGCGGCTGAGGCCGCGTTGCGCGCCTCCCTCGAGGTCGCCGATATCTTCCGCACTGCCGGCCCCGCATATCGGGCCGCCCATGCCGGACACCTGAGCCTGCACCAGCTCAAGGTGATGTCGGCGATAGAACATTGTCGCACCGCCGCGCTTGGCGGGCATGTCGAGGCCTGCACCGACTGTGGGCATATGCGGGTGGCATACAACAGCTGCCGCAACCGCCATTGTCCCCGGTGTCAGGGCGCGGCGGCGCGCGCCTGGCTTGCCGAGCGCGAGGCCGACCTCCTGCCGGTCGGCTACTTCCACGTCGTCTTCACGGTGCCCGCCGAGGTCGCCGACATCGCCTATCAAAACAAGGCGGCGATCTACGGCCTACTATTCCAGGCGACGTCCGAGACGATGGCCACCATCGCTGCCGACCCCAAACACCTCGGCGCTCGCATCGGCATGACCGCGGTGCTCCACACCTGGGGCTCCGCAATGACCCACCATCCGCACATCCATATGATCGTTCCGGGCGGCGGGCTTTCACCGGACGGCAGCCGCTGGATCTCGTCGCGCCCGGCGTTCCTGCTACCCGTGCGCGTCCTCGGGAAGCTGTTCCGCCGTCTCTTTCTCACCCGGCTGATGGCGCTCCACGATGCCGGGCGGCTCGCCTTCTTCGGCGGTCTCGCCGCGCTCACCGACCGGCGTGCCTTCCTCCGTCATCGGCCCCGGCGCGGAAGAAGCGCTGGGTCGTCTATGCCAAGCCACCATTCGCAGGCCCCGAAGCGGTGCTCGCGTATCTGTCGCGCTATACGCACCGCGTCGCCATCTCGAACGGCCGGCTCCTTCGCTTCGACGAGGCGGGCGTAACTTTTCGCTTCAAGGACTACCGTCGCGCCGGCACCGACCGTCAGCAGATCATGACACTCGCCGCCGACGAGTTCATCCGGCGCTTCCTGCTCCACGTGCTCCCCAAGGGCTTCCACCGTATCCGCCATTATGGCCTGCTCGCCGGTGCCGGCCGCAAGGTGCATCTCGACCATATCCGCGAGCTGCTCGGGGCCGCAACCCGCGACGGCGACGATGTGACAGTCGAGCACGACGACATCCGGCCTCCATGCCCATGCTGCGGCGGACGTATGGTCATCATCGAGACCTTCGAGCGTTGGAGCCGGCCTCGCGCACCGCCCGACGGCAACATCGCGACCGGGAGCACGATGCCATGACCCGGCATGGCCTGCCTCCTCGACGCTGCGCGGATCCCACGTTCCCAGCGATGAGATGGCGTGCGCTATCGACGTCGACCACCCCGCCAATGTCGACTCCGCCCCGGGAGCGACGCCGCTCTCCGCACCGGACATCGCCTCTCACGGCCATGCTCCCAGCCGTTGGCCCGCTTCTCGTCGGCCTCGGCGTCAGCCCCGCCACGGGGCCGGAAACGTAATCCCCATAGCGCCCCGTTTGCGGCCCGCGGGTTCGGTCCTCGGAGACTTTCGTACGCCTGCCGGCGCCCGAAACTCTTCACGTTAGGCGACTGACCGGTCTTGGGTAGCGAATTGCAAAGAGCTGCCTTTCATTCACGTTGCTTGGCACGATCCGTGACTTGACCACGGTATGCCCGCACTCCGCCGTTTGCCAACAGACAGGTCTCGGGGCGGTGCCGCGTGGGAGCGGACGTTCGTTCCCGACCCGCTCGGTGTAAACGAGCCGCTCCGCCGCTAACGCCTCTTGGCTGATTTTAGGCCAGCAGCTTTCGGCGAAGCCGGTGATGCAGCGGTCGTTAGACGCGCATAAGTCATGCCGGATGACCAGAAGGTTTAACCACATTACCTCAGGAAGGATTTTGCCGGCGATGTTGGGACTTTCTGTCTGAGGCGGACTGGTTAAAGCCAGCCGACCGGCGGACGATCGTGATGGACTTATAGGTTATGACAACGATAGATCATGTATTTTCAGCGACGGTTGTCGGGCTACGCCATCATCTCGGAATAGGGGCTCGCAATTTTCGAAACGAGGGGACGGTATCCTCGATAACCAATGCCGTGGCCAGTAGAAAATTACGGGTTTTCATAAGATATTTCTCTTCTTCGGTTTGACCCCCGCCCAGTGCAGCTAGGAATATTGCGCACTCTATATTACGCTTCCATATTTACCATCGAATACTCGTCATGCGTATGGGTGAAATTAATTTCACTATGCGATGCCTGCAATTACTCATATCAGTTAATCAAACGCGCAAGGGCGGTTTGCGCGCGACGAACTGTGTTCAGGCACAGAGCTCTACCGAGTTTGCCATGATATTTGCCGAATCCGATGTTAGCTGATCGGCTGCGCATACGGGATATCCGCAACACCAGCACGTTCCGGCTGACCCTGCTGTTCGGAGTTGTGTTCCTGCTGGGCGTCACCGTCCTGCTCGGCCTCATCTACGGGCTTTCGGCGCGCGAGCTCACCCGGCGCAGCGATCGCATCCTGCGGCTGGAGGCGGCGATGCTGGAGCAGATGCCCGCAGACGCCCTGCCCGATCGCATTCGCGATGAGATCGCGCGCAGTTCCAGCGGGCTTAACTATTTCGAACTGCGATCAATCGACGGCGATCATGTCGCCGGCAACATCCGCGGGGCCGACGTGCCTTCGTACGACTTGCCCGTCGAGCGCGTGGCCGGCGATGGAAAGCCCATGCGCCTGCTAGCCGTCGAAACGCCGTCGCAGGAGACGCTACTGATCGGGCGCGACATCTCACCGGTGGTGGATCTGCGGCGGCAGGTGTTGATGATCCTGATCGCCAGCGGGCTGATTACGGTAATCGCGGTGCTGGTCTGCGGCTTCCTGCTCAGCCTCGCACCGTTGCGCCGTGTCCGCGACCTGCAGCGCGCGATCGAGACCATCTCGGCCGGCGACATGGCGGCGCGCATGCCGATTGCCGGGCGCGGCGACGAACTCGATCTGTTCGCCGGAACGGTCAACCACATGATCGACGAGATCGAGCGCGCGATCGCACAGGTCAAGGGGGTGACCGATGCGATCGCGCACGACCTCCGCACCCCGCTCACCCGTGTGCGCAGCCAGCTCTACCGGCTGAGCCAGTCGAGCGAGGTGCAGGCACCGATCGCCCGCGCGATCGGCGCGGCAACCAGCGACCTCGACACCGTGCTGGACAGATTCAGAGCGCTGCTACGCATCTCGGAACTGGAGGCAGGGCGGCGCCGGGCAGGGTTCGGGCCGGTCGACCTCGCCGCGCTGCTGGCGCGCATGCAGGAGCTGTACGAGCCGCTGGCCGAGGATCAGGGCATCACGCTGGTGCTGCAGGCTCCTGGGGTCGTGATTGCGCCGGGCAACGAGAAACTGCTGTTCGAGGCGCTGAGCAATCTCGTCGACAATGCGCTTAAGTTCACGCCGCCGGGGGGACAGGTGACGCTGGCGCTGGCGGCGGATGCCCACGGCCCCGTGATCGAGGTGCGCGATAC
Organism: Sphingomonas-like bacterium B12; assembly: GCA_000333335.1. Lineage (GTDB taxonomy): Bacteria > Pseudomonadota > Alphaproteobacteria > Sphingomonadales > Sphingomonadaceae > Solisphingomonas. The sequence continues at coordinate 23,758 of BACX01000237.1, forward strand.
CGGCCCCGGCATCGCTGCGGACGAGCGGCAGGCGGTGATCCGCCGCTTCCATCGCGGCAGCAACGCCGCCGACGTGCCCGGCACCGGGCTCGGGCTGAGCCTAGTTGTCGCGATCCTGCACCTGCACGGCTTCACGCTGGGGTTTCGCGACGGACTGCCGGGCCTGATCGTGGAAGTCTGCTGCCACGGCCACGGAAGCGAGGAGGCGATGAAATTCATTTCACTAGCCGGATCGGGCGAATCGTCGCATCTGGATAGCGCCGGACAGAGGGCAGAAGCGGTTTAAGCCCCGCCCACTGCTTGCGAACTGGCCCCGTAACTGGGTCGTCGGCCCGCTCGCCGACGAAAATACGTCACCGGCAGTCCGCTCGACTGCCGGTGACGGATCCCATTTCTCGGTGTCTTCTTGCATGAAGTATCTGCTTGCCCTCGCCTCGGCGGGGACCGTGATCGCTTGCACCGGCATCGCCACCGCTGTCCAGCCCAGCCTGAGCTTCGCGACGCTCGAAGATCGGCAGCCGCGCGATCCGCTGCTCCCCTCCAACCAGTCCGCCGACATCGTCGAGCATACGCCGCAGACGGATATCGCCCCGGCCGTCCACGCGATCAGCGCCGCAATTCCCGCCGGCACGCCGCGCGCCGCCGCCGAGGCGGTAGTCGCCCGCGCCGGCGGGCACTGCCGCCGGCGCGATGCGTCGTCCGAGCGCTGCATCTATTTCGATGTCGAAACTCGCGACGAATACGTCGATGCGATCCACTGGAACGTCCGGCTGAACCTTACCGGCGACCAGGTGCAAGGCTTCTCGGTCGACCGCAGCTGGGTGCGTAGCTGATCGGATGCCAAACGCCGGACTTGCGGGTTCGGCGGCCGGGCCCAAGAAGGGACGATGGCTCGGATATTGGTGATCGAGGAAGACGCTGCCGCTGCGCAAGAGATCGTCAGGGAATTGGGCGCCCACGGCCACGAGACGGTCCACGCCTACAATGGCGACATGGGCCTTAAAAAAGGCCACGCGCAAACCCTTCGACCTGATCACGCTCGACCGGATGCTGCCGGGGATCGACAGCCTCACACTGGTCGAGCGGCTGCGCGAACGGCGCATCCACCTTCCGGTGTTGATGATCAGCGCGCTCTCCGACGTGGACGAGCGCATCCGGGTGCGCGCCGGCGGCGACGACTACATGACCAAGCCCTTCGCCTCCAATGAGGTGGCGATGCGCGTGGAA
>BACX01000236.1 GCA_000333335.1 Sphingomonas-like bacterium B12
GGATTCGGCCCGAGCCATGGGTGTTTTACATCAATGTGTTCGTCTCATTCCCCGACATTCCTTACCGAGAATTTCGCATGGGGCCAAGATACCATGGCTGCGGTCGTCTCAATATGATCGCTCCTGAGGCCCCGCCAGGCTTTGATTTAACGAGCTCAAACATGAACGATCTCACGATAGAGATCGGACAGTATCTCGCCGACGCGAGCAAGCGCCTTCCGGGACTTCTTGCGCCCGTGCGAGAGCGTGCAAGCTCCGGCCTGTTGTCCTTTCTCCCCGTGCCGACGCCTGATCTCTAACGGCTGGACCCTCATCCGGTCATCCATAAGTAGCCGGACCGAAATCCACCAGTTTTCCGCGTTCGTGCTTGCCCAGCTCGATCAGTCCACCCTGAAACGGTCCGGCCGCTAGCGGTGATGTGAGCGGCCTGACGGCAAGCGCCCCGTTTGTAGCGCTTCCACTGATCGATTTGTGCTAGTCGGCGGGAGCGAAATCCGCCCTTGCCATCAAAGCAATCGGAGGCGACATTTCCTTGATGTTTCGCTCCGTAAGAAACGTGATTTTCCGGTCTGAAGCTCCCCCGTGGGCGGAGGCTGTCTCCCTATTTCTGTTTCTCGGAGCCGGGATAGCGTTCTGGCGGGAATGGTCCTTCCCGTATTGGCGTCACCTACCGCTCACGCCTTGCAGCGCGGGCTTCCTTACGGCCGAATGGAAGAGCAGAACCTATTGCATAACTGCCGAACAGAAAGTGGATTGGGATCATCAGGCCGTGTTGGCATGGTCTCTGTTCATCGGCTCATTTGTCGTCCGAGCAATCGGCATCCGTCTCCGACGTGGGGCGAGGCGATCAAAGGAATAGCTCTTGCCCGATAGCCAAAACCTGTCGGCTATCTGCCTCGGCTATCCTAAACCCGCCCCTCCCGAAACCACCAATCAATGCCGTCCGGCCCCTTGTCGATCACGCCGTCGACAGCAGGTCGTACGGCTCGAACGCCACAGCCTCCTCGCCCAGCCAGTCGTTCACCTCGAGGAAGCGCGATTGCAGCGGCTCGATCTCGTTGCGGAAGAACACGTCGGCCGCCTTCTCGACGTCGCCGAAACCGCCCGCGTTCGCCGGCACGACGCCGAGCAGCTGAGGCGGCACGCGGTGCGCGGCGAGCATGTCGTCGCGCGTCGTGTTCTTGATGCCGAGAAACTCATCCTTCGCTGCGGCCTCGCCGATCGGGATCAGTTGCAGGCCCTTTTCCTTGCCGCCGGGCACATGGAGGAAGAGGTTGCGGAAATTGCCGACGCCCTTGGTGTTGGCCAGCGCCTCCTCGAGATCCTCGGCATCGTCTTCGGCTAGCCCCTCATCGGTCGCGTACAGGATGAAGCCCGCATGGCTGCCATTCTGGTAATAGCGCCGACGGAAGAGCGTGGCGGCCTCGTTGAGCAGCGACGACTGCAGCGCCGAAAGATATTCCGGCACGCCATAGATCTCCTGCGTGAGATCCGGCTCGAACAGCTGGAAGACCGAGCCGGCCGCAAATTGGTGCGGCATGCGCATGTTGGTGACGAACCAGAAGACGCCCGGATCGACGCCGCGCCGGGTGTAGACGCCGAGCGACGGCTCGAGCCGCATCGCACGGCCGAGCACATTCTCCTGCCGCTCGAGATAGCCGTTGCCGAGCACGAGATAATCGAGCGCCCACCGGCTGAACGCCGAGCTGGAGAGCAGCTTGGACGGCTTGAACGTCTTCAACAGCAGGTTGCGCTTTACGAGTATCGCCGAGCTATGATGCGGCGCGATCCGGAAGGCGCGGGCCAGCCCGGCCATGGGCATGGGCGGCTCGTACCAGCGCGAGTTGCGGATGCACTCGAGCATGCCGAAGAGGTCGCGCCGGTCGAGCACGGGTTCGGGATCGCCGAAGCTGAACATGCTGACGCCCGTCTTCGGTGCGCTCGCGCGCTCGCCGGCGACGGCCGGAAGCTGCACGCTGGTCTCCGCCATAATTGATCCTCAATCTGCTCTTGCGCGGGCGACCGTCGTCCGCGTCCAAAGGTTCGTTGTAGAGAGCGTGCATGATCGCCCAGGCGAGATCGGCGTGGCCGATCGCCTCGCTGCGCTGGGCGACATAGGTAATCTGGCGGCCGGACTTGGTGAGCTGCGGCCGGATCGCCATGAAGCTCGCCATCACGTCGGCCCACCCGCCGTCGAACTCGATACGGCCCGAGGTGAAGACGTGCTTGGCCTTGTAGACCATCGCCGACTTCACCTGCAGGTTGTAATCGATCCGCTGGGCGCGCGGGAAGAATTTGACCACGCACTGCCACACCGCCGCACCGGCGCCGGTCGTGTCGATGCCGATGTGCTGGACGTTGTAGCGCTGGCAGAGCTTGCGGATTTCCTCGGCCTGTTCGGTGAAATCCTTGCCGCGCCACTGGAATTTCTCGAGCACGCGGAACTTGCCCTTCGGCCCCTTGGGCGGCGCGACGACGACGCAGGCCGCCTGATCGCCATTGGCGCTCTCCTGCGGATCGTAGCCGATCCACACCTCGCCGTCGCCGAACGGGCGCGGCAGGTAGGAGTTGAAATCGCGCCAGGCGTCGAAGGCGTCCACCATCGCGCGCCGCATCATCGCGAGCGGGAACATGCTCACCGTGTCGTCGACGAAGTTGCACATGTAGAGGTTGTCGAACACGTCGGCCGGCTTGGTCCGGCGCAGGTGCCCGATGTCGAACAGGTCGGAGCCGGCCGCCTCGGCGTCCTCGATCGTGACGATCTGGCGCCAGATCTCGTCCGGCCCGAGCAACCCGGCTTTCAGCGCCGCATGGCTGACATCGATCTTGACCCGCGCGCTCTTCGGCTGGCTGTCGGCCCACGTCTTGCCCGTCCACTTGGCATAGGCCTCGTGCGTGATCGAGCTGGGCGTCGAGAAATAGGTCTCGCGGTAGCGCTTCTGCGACGCCATGCCTGACGCGACGGCCTCGATCTGCTCGAAGCCGTGGACCCAGAAGCATTCGTCGAAATAGAAATTGCCGTGATAGCCCTGCGCGGTGCGATAGTTGGTGCCGAGGAAATAGATGGTCGGCTGCTCGAGCTGCTTGCCGTCCTCGTCCTGCCCTCGATCGATGGTGAGGTGCTCGCCCTTCAGCTGCACGCCGGTGACGGCATAGACCCACTCGACGATGTAGGTGCGGAAGATGTTCGCCTGGTTGCGCGAGGCCGAGAGGAAGATCTGGTTGCTGCCGGTGTCGAGCGCGTCGATGAACGCCTCGCGGGCGAAATACCACGTCGCGCCGATCTGGCGGCTCTTCAGGATGAAGCGGGTCTTGTAGCTGAGCCGCGCCTCCCACCACGCCAGCTGGAAGCCGAAGATCGACGCGAAGAAGTCCTCGCGCAGGGCCTCGATCTGCTCCGCCGTCAGGAAATTGACCTTGGGCTTTTTCTTCGGCTCGCGGTTCCGGTTGGCGACCTTCTCGTTGAGATCGCCCTCGTGCCCGCCGGGCGCCTCGTAGCGGCGGACCCGCGCCGATCGCTCGAGCTGGCGGCCGAGGAGATCGATTTCCTTGAAGTCCCGCCCACTCTTGTCCTCCTTCATGATCAGGAGCTGCAGGCGCGCATCCAATGACGACTCGATCCGCTCGAGCGGCGCGGTCGTGTCCCACGCGTCGCGCTGTTTCCAGCTCCGGATGGTATTGGCATTCGCGCCCGTGACGTCCGCGATCTGCTCGCAGTCGTAGCCCGCCCAGTAGAGCTGCCGGGCGCGGCGCCGCACGTCGAAGGGAATGGGGACGGTCATCGCGGCGGACCTTGCCGCGCCATCGTCCGCCGCGCGGCGCCCTGCCGTTGTGGCGGCCGCGCTTACAACGCGCCCGCGTTGCGATCTGGACGGCCTTCACCCCCTGTTGCCGGCTTGCAGGCGCGGCCGGGCATTCTCCCCTCTGCCCGGTCGCGCCGACCGAAATTCAGGAGCGCGCCCTCACCATGCCGAAGACGAAATCCTTCCGCGTCGCCGTCGAGGGCGACACCGTCGATGGTCGCAAGATCGAGCGGAGCTGGCTGACCGACATCGCCGCCACCTACAGGCCGGCGACCTACGGCGCCCGCGTGAACAAGGAACATATCGTCGGCGTCACCGGGCAGGAGCCGTTCAAGGCCTATGGCGACGTGCTGAGCTGCTCGACCGAGGAGATCGAACTCGATCTGGGCGGCAAGAAGGTAAAGAAGCTCGCGCTCAACGCCGAGATCGAGGCGACCGACGAACTCGTCCAGCTCGTCGGCGACAAGCAGAAGATCTACACCTCGATCGAGGTCGCGCCCAATTTCGCCAACACCGGCAAGGCCTATCTGATGGGCCTCGCCGTCACCGACACCCCGGCCTCGCTCGGCACCGAAGTGCTGAGCTTTGCGGTCGCGAACCCCGGCCTGTCGCCGCATCTGCCGCGCGCCAAGGCGCCGGAAAACGTCTTCTCGCTCGGGCTGGAGACCACCTTTGCGGTCGCCGACGCGCCAGTCGTCGCGCAGGGCGACACGCAGACCGCCGGCCTCATCAACGCGGCCAAGGAATTTTTCGCCAGCTTCGGCAAGGCGCCGGAAAAGCCCGCCGAGCCGGCCCCGGCACCGGCCAACGACAACGACGCCCGCTTCACCGCCATCGGCCTCGGCCTGACGAAGATGACCGAGGCGGTCGAGGCGTTGAGCACCCGGATCGGCACAATCGCGACCGATGTCGCATCGGTGAAGACCGACCACGCAACCCTCAAGTCGGACCTCGAGAAGAAGGCGCCCGCCACCTTCACCCAGCGCCCGCCGGCGTCGGGCGGGGACAACGTCATCACGACCGATTGCTGACCCCAGCGCCGCCCTGCCCGCACCGCCCGCCGCCCCGGAGACCACCCCATGCGTAACGCCACCCGCGCCCTCTTCAACGCCTACGTCTCGCAGATCGCGCTGCTCAGCGCCGTCGAGAGCGCCACCACGGCCTTCACCGTCGATCCCGCCGTCTCGCAGAAGCTCGAGGAGCGCACGCAGGCCTCGAGTGAGTTCCTGACGCGCATCAATTTTGTCACCGTCGTCCAGCAGGAGGGCGAGAAGGTCGGCATCGGCGTCGCCCAGCCGATCGCTGGCCGCACCGACACGTCCGGTGCCGGCGAGCGCACGCCCACCGATCCGACGTCGATGGACAGCAGCCGCTACCGCTGCGAGCAGACCAACTTCGACACCGCGATCCGCTACGCCACCCTCGATGCCTGGGCGCACAAGCCCGAGTTCCAGACGATCGTGCGCGACGCCATCCTGAAGCGGCAGGGCCTCGACCGCATGCTGATCGGCTGGAACGGCACCTCCGTCGCCGCCACCACCAACCGCGTCGCCAACCCGCTCCTGCAGGACGTCAACAAGGGCTGGATCCAGCACACCCGCGAGGATGCGGTCGAGCGCTTCATGAGCCACGGCTTGCTCGACAACTCCAAGATCTACATCGACGCTGTGGGCGCGCTCGCGGAGGAACCGACCGCTGACTACGTCAATCTCGACGCCCTTGTCTTCGACGTCGTCGAGCTGCTCGACGAATGGAACCGCGATGACACCGAGCTGGTGGTGATCGTCGGCCGCGATCTCGTCCACGACAAGTACTTCAACATCGTCAACACCGCCGGCGACGACGCCGAGAAGCAGATCGCGCGCGACGTCCTGCTCTCGACCAAGAAGCTCGGCGGTCTGCCGGCCGTGCGCGTGCCGGGCTTCCCGGCCGGCAAGCTCGCTGTCACCCGCCTCGACAACCTGTCGATCTACAACCAGGAGTCGTCGCGTCGCCGCGCGATCATCGACAATCCCAAGAAGGACCGCGTCGAGAATTTCGAGAGCGTGAACGAGGCCTATGTCGTCGAGGACTATGGCCTGATCGCGGTCGCCGAGAACATCGTCATGGGCAAGAAGGTCTGACGATGAGCCCGGCTCGCGCGCACCGCCAGCGTATGCTCGCCGCCAAGGCGGCGGGCACCGCGCTCACCTCCGCCCCGGCGCAGCACGCCGGCGGTGCCGCGAGCGAGTATGAGATCATGCTCGCCAAGCTCGGCCTCGATCTGCGCGAGCTGCATGACATCCAGTCGCTCGAGCGCAAGATCGACCGGAAGCGCGAAATGCTGCCGGAGTACGAGGCGTGGGTCGAAGGCGTGCTCAAGGGCATGCTCGATTCGGGCCACGGCGTCGCCGACGAGATTTTCCCGACCGTCATGATCTGGCGCATCGACACCGGCGATTATGTGGGCGCGCTGCCCCTCGCCGCTGCGGTGCTCCGCTTCAAGCTCGCTCTGCCCGAACGCTACAAGCGCACACCCGCCACGCTCATCTGCGAGGAATATGCGGACGCAGCGCTTAAAGCGATCGGGCAGGGCGGGGACTTCGATCTCCGCGTCCTGCAGGCGGTCGAGCACATGGTCGCCGACGAAGACATCTTCAACATCGTGCAGGCCAAGCTCCACGCCGCGATTGGCCGCCTCCTCGCCATGCAGGTGAAGGCGCTCGAGGATTCGGCCGATGGCCCCGCCGGCAACAAGCGCTCTCTGCTCGCCGCAGCGATCGAGCGCATGAAGCGCGCCCGCGCGCTCGACGCGAAAATCGGCGTGAAGAAGGAACTCGACGGCCTCGAGCGCCTGGCTGCGAAGCTGGCCGAAGCCGCCACTGCCAACGCCGGCGACTGAGCCGGGCAAGCCCTCGCCCCCCGAGCGCTCGGGGGCGGACGTGATCGGAGAGGAGGCTTCGGCCGACCGACCCGCTCGCTATCCCCACCCCCGACTGCTCGGGGCGAGACAGACCGGACGCCGTCATGAGCCTTTCCGTCACCATCCCTGCCCGTGCGAACGACGGCACCGCCGTGTCGGCGGGCGAATGGTATCCCGACATCGCGCCAGCGGACGTCCGCGCCGCCATGCGACTGGGCGATACGGTGACCGCCGATCGGCTTCGCGCGGCCATCATCGCCGCGATCGCTACAGTCGGCCGCGATCTGGCGACATGGACTGCCCTGCAGGCCGCAGCCGGCCATGCCACGCTCGATGACGTCCCGGCCGATCAGATCGACGGCAAGAGCGTCCTCGTCCTCGCCTGGCGCCGGGCGGTCATGTCCTATGCCGCTGCCGATCTCCTCGAAACGCACGCGGAGATCTCGGCGACCAACGACGGTCTGCAGCGCGCGGCCGACGTCGGCCTGCCGATCGATCAGCACCGCCGCAACGCGCTGCACGCGATCCGCGACATCCTCGGCAAGCGGCGCTCCAAGGTGGCGCTGATCTGATGGCCGACACCGTCATCACCGCGATCGCCGGCGAAAGCCTCGATGCGCTGGTCTGGCGAGCGACGGGAGGTGGCGCCGCTGCCGTCGAGGCCACGCTCGCCGCCAATCCCGGCCTCGCGGCGGAGTCCGCAGCCCTGCCCGAGGGGCGCGCCGTCACCATTCCCGCAACCGCTCCGACCACCGCCACGGTCGATCTCGTCAACCTTTGGGACTGATCCTGTATGAGCAAGCTCACGGTCGAAATCGCCAACGCCATCGGCACCTTCGCCAGCGCGCTCGCGCCGGCGGCGATCGGTGCCGCCGTCGCCCAGGCATGGGAAAAGGGCCTCAGCTGGTCCCAGCGCCTCGTTCAATGGGCCGTGGGGATCTGCGTCTCCTATTACGTGACGCTCGGCGTCACCGCCTGGCTGCGTCTCGATCCCTTCGTCGCGCAGGCAGTCGGCTTCGTGATCGCCATGGTCGCCTTCCGGGCGACGCCGCGCTTCATCGAGGGCGTCGCCGCGGCTGTCGCCGCGCTGCCCGATGGCCTGCTCGCGAAGATCGGCATCAACCGGGACGGCACGTCGTGAACCGCGATCAGCTGATCGAGGCGCTGATCCAGCGGGAAGGCGGCTTTGTCGATCATCCGGCCGACAAGGGCGGCCCGACCCGCTACGGCATCACGCAGGCCGTCGCGCGCGCCAACGGCTATGCCGGTGCCATGAAGGATATGCCGATCGCGCTGGCCCGCACGATCTACGCCGTGTCCTACTGGTCCGGGCCGCACTTCGACCGGATCGCGACCGTCGCGCCGCGCGTCGCCGGCGAGCTGTTCGATACCGGCGTCAACATGGGCGTCTTCACCGCCGGCAAGTTCCTGCAGCGCGCCCTGAACGTCATGAGCGGTGACGGCCTGCTGGTCGATGGCAATCTCGCGGACAAGTCGCTCGCCTCGCTGCAGCGCTACATCACCGCGCGGAAGGCGCAGGACGGCGAGGCCGTGCTGGTCGAGCTGCTCAACTGCTTTCAGGGCGAGCGCTACGCCGAGATCGTCGAGGCCAATGCCGCCCAGCGCGCCTTCGTCTTCGGTCAGGTCCGCAATCGCGTCATGGACAGGAGTCCTTCGCAATGAGCACGATCCTCTCGTGGCTGCTCGCCCACGCCCTCACGGCCGGCCTGTCTGCGCTGGTCCCCGGCGCGGGGATCGTGCTGCTCGGCATGCGCTACGGCGCCGATGTGCTCGAATGGCTGTCCACCCATCGGCAGGACGCCGTCATGCTCCTCCTCGCGGGGATCGCGGCGGGGATCTACGCATGGGGCGCGATCGGCCGGCACGATCGGGACGCGCTCGTCGCGTGGAGCAATCAGGTCTGCGCCTCGGCCGGCGCCGAGTTCGCGCCGGAGAAGGGCAAGCGCGGGCAGGCCTGCGCGACGAGCGTCGCCCAGCTCGCGCGCGACAGGCTGGCGACCGTCCAGCAGAGCGCACAGGTGCTCGCGAAGGCGCAGAC
>BACX01000235.1 GCA_000333335.1 Sphingomonas-like bacterium B12
GGGGCGATTACGCGCGCAGGCCGGCACCGGCGATCGCGCCAGAGGCGGCTCCACCATCACCCAGCAGGTCGCCAAGAACCTGCTGACCGGCAACGAATATTCGGTGAAGCGCAAGGTGCGCGAGGCGATCCTGGCGGTGCGCATCGAGCATACGCTGTCCAAGCAGCAGATCATCGAGATCTACCTCAACCAGATCTTCCTCGGCCGGAACGCCTATGGCGTGGAGGCGGCGTCGCAGAGCTATTTCGGCAAGGACGTGAAGGATCTGACGCTGCCGGAGATGGCCTATCTCGCCATCCTGCCCAAGGCGCCGAGCAACTACACGCCCGAGCATGACATGGACCGCGCGCTGGCGCGCCGCTCCTACGTGCTGCGCGAGATGGCGAAGAACGGCTACATCACGGAGGCGCAGCGATCGGAAGCGGACGGCACCCCGCTCGGCGCGATCGATCGCCAGCCGATCAAGCAGGACATGCCGCCTGGCTATTTCGCCGAGGAAGTTCGTCGCGAGTTGATCCAGAAGTTCGGCGAGAATGACGATGACGGCCCCTATTCCGTCTACGGCGGCGGCCTGTGGGTGCGCACCTCGTTCGACGCGACCAAGCAGGCGGCGGCCGAGAAATCGTTGCGCGACGGCCTGATGCGCTATGCCAACGGCCATGGCTGGAGCGGCCCGTCCGGCCATATCGAGGTGGGCGACGGCTGGCAGGGCCGGCTGATCGCCGCCAATGTCGGGCCGGGCTATGCCGACTGGAAGAAGGCGGTGGTGCTGTCCAAGTCGGGCGGCGTCGCGGAGATCGGCTTCGAGGACGGCACCAAGGGCGAGCTGCCCTCCTATGCCGCCTCGACGCCGAAGACCGGCACCGCGACCGCCGCGTACAACTTCCTCCAGCCCGGCGACCTGATCGTCGTGAAGAAGGACGGAGCGACCTGGACGCTGCGCGCCATCCCGGCGATCTCCGGCGGCATGGTGATCGAGAACCCGCATACCGGGCAGATCCTCGCCATGCAGGGCGGTTGGGATTTCCGGGGCGCCAGCTTCAACCGCGCGACGCAGGCGCTGCGCCAGCCCGGCTCCACCTTCAAGCCGATCGTCTATTCGGCCGCGCTCGACAACGGCATGACCCCGGCCTCGATCGTGGTCGACGGGCCGTTCTGCGTGTTCCAGACGGCGCGGCTCGGGACGAAGTGCTTCCGCAACTTCTCGGGCGGCTATGCCGGCCCCAAGACGATGCGCTGGGGCCTGGAGCAGTCGCGCAACCTGATGACGGTGCGGATCGCCAGCCAGATCGGCATGGACAAGGTGACGCAGAACGCCCGCAACCTGGGCGTCGGCGATTATCCGAACCAGCTCGCCTACGCGCTGGGCGCGGGTGACACGACGGTGCTGAAGATGGTCAACGCCTATTCGGCGCTCGACAATCTCGGCCGCCAGATGCCGCCGACGCTGATCGACTATGTGCAGGATCGCCACGGCAAGGTGATCTACCGCGCCGATACGCGACCGTGCGACGGCTGCAACGCGCCCGACTGGAACGGCAGGCCGATGCCCCGCCCGCCGGTGCGCGGCAAGCAGGTGATCGACGCCACCACCGCCACCCAGATCGTCCACATGATGGAAGGCGTCGTCCAGCGCGGCACCGCCACCATCCTGCGCGATCTCGGCCGGCCGATGTTCGGCAAGACCGGCACCACCACCGGCCCCACCAACGTGTGGTTCGTCGGCGGATCGGCCGATCTCGTCGGCGGGCTCTATCTCGGCTACGACCGGCCGCGTCCGCTGGGCGGCTACGCGCAGGGCGGCACGATCGCGGCGCCGGTGTTCAAGCAGTTCGCGCTGGCGACGATGAAGGACGATCCGGTCAAGCCCTTCCCGCTGGCGCCGGGCATCCGCATGGTCCGCATCGATCGATCGTCGGGCCGGCGCGTCTATGGCGGCTGGCCGAGCGACGATCCGCTCTCCCCGATCATCTGGGAGGCGTTCAAGCCCGAGACCGAGCCGCGCCGCACGATCAAGCGCGAGACCGCGATCAAGGATGCGCCGAAGAGCCAGCCGAAGGCGAGCGACGCGGACTTCTTGCAACAACAGGGCGGGATTTACTAAAGCCGGATCGTCGCCCCGGCGCTCGTCATTGCGAGGAGCGAAGCGACGAAGCAATCCATCAGCGCAGCGCCTGCGGCGTGGATTGCTTCGCTGCGCTCGCAATGACGGCGCGATGTGTGCGATAGGCAGCGCCCCTGTCTTGGAGCCGGTACTCGCCGGCATGACGAATTAGGTTCTGGAGTTTCCGATGCGCGCCGAAGCGCAAGCCCATGTCGAGAAGATCAACGCCGCGATGGCGCTCGTCCGCCGGTTCATCGACTGGGACCGCGCGCTGCGCCGGCTCGACGAGCTGAACGCCCGCGTCGAGGATCCGTCGCTGTGGAACGATCCCAAGCAGGCGCAGGCGATCATGTCCGAACGCCGCCGCCTGGACGAATCGATCAACGCGGTGAAGACCATCGAAAAGGATCGCGACGGCACGATCGAGCTGATCGAACTCGCCGAGATGGAGGGCGACACCGCCATCGAGGACGAGGCGGTCGCCAGCCTCGGCGCGCTCGCCGAACGCTCCGAGATCGACAAGATCAAGGCGCTGCTCGCCGGCGAGGCCGACGGCCTCAACGCCTTCATCGAGATCAACGCGGGTGCGGGCGGCACCGAGAGCCAGGACTGGGCCGGGATGCTCCAGCGCATGTATACGCGCTGGGCCGAACGGCGCGGGCTGAAGGTGGAGCTGATCGACTTCCACGATGGCGAGCAGGCCGGCATCAAGTCCGCCACCCTGCTGGTGAAGGGCGAGAACGCGTTCGGCTGGGCCAAGACGGAGAGCGGCGTCCACCGCCTCGTCCGCATCAGCCCCTACGACAGCGCCGCGCGCCGCCATACCAGCTTCTCGTCCGTGTGGGTCTATCCAGAGGTCGACGACGACATCGACATCCAGATCGAGGACAAGGATCTGCGCATCGACACCTATCGCGCGTCGGGCGCCGGCGGCCAGCACGTCAACCGCACCGATTCGGCCGTACGCATCGTCCACCTGCCCACCAACATCGTCGTGCAGAGCCAGGACGACCGATCGCAGCACAAGAACCGGGAGACCGCCTTCAAGCGCCTGCGCGCCAAGCTGTACGAGCGCGAGCTGCAGATCCGCGAAGCGAAAGCCAACGCCGAGAACGCCACCAAGACCGATATCGGCTGGGGCCACCAGATCCGATCCTACGTGCTGCAGCCGTATCAGATGGTGAAGGATCTGCGCACCGGCGTGACCTCGACGGCGCCCGACGAGGTGCTGGACGGCGCGCTCGATCCGTTCATGGCCGCCGCGCTGTCGCAGCGCGTGACGGGCGAGGCGGCGGACGTGGAGGACGTCGATTGAGGCGAGCGCTTGCGCTCGTATTGATGACGCTGCCGCTCGCCGCCTGCGGGTCGGACAAGCACGACCAGCCGCCCACGCCGCAGTTCCAGCGTAACAAGGACGGCTTCCCGCTGCCCGCGCGACCCGTCGCCAGCATCGTCGAGACCGCCTATTCGACCGAAGCCGCGCGCGACAAGCTCGACGAGGCGCGCGCCGTCATGGACAAGGCCGGCATCAAGCGCGGCATGACCGTGGCAGATATCGGCGCGGGCGAGGGCTATTACACGATCCGCCTCGCCGCGCGGGTGGGTGCGCAGGGCCGCGTGCTGGCCGAGGATATCGTGCCCGACGTGCGCGATGCGCTGGCCGAGCGCGTCAATCGCGAGCGGCTCGACAATGTCAGCGTGCGGCTGGGCGATCCCGCCAATCCGCGCCTGCCGCCCAACAGCTTCGACCGGGTGCTGATGGTCCACATGTACCATGAGGTCGCCCAGCCCTACGAATTCCTGTGGAACGTGCGGCCCGCGCTCAAGCCCGGCGGCGAGCTGATCGTCGTCGATGCCGATCGCCCGACCTTCCGCCACGGCACCCCGCCGCGCCTGCTGGAATGCGAGCTGCAGGCGGTCGGCTTCGAGCGGGTGAACCAGCGCGAGATGCCGTCGGCCGGCGGCTACCTCGCCACCTTCGTGGCGAAGGGCCAACGCCCCCTGCCGCAGGCGATCCATCCCTGCGACGCGAACGGCAAGCCGCTCTGACTTTCGATCCTCCCCATCGCAGATGGGGAGGATGAATAGAGCAATCCCAACAACCGGAAGCTCGCCCATTCGCCGCGCGCGACGAGGACATGATCGAGCAGGTGCAGCCCCAGCGCGCGGGCGCCTTCGGCCAGCCGACGGGTCGCGCGGATATCCTGCGGACTGGGCGCCGCATCGCCGGCCGGATGGTTGTGCGCGACGATCAACCCCCACGCCCCGCAGGCCAGCGCGTCCCGCAGCAGCGTGCCTACCGGCAGCGACGCCGAACAGGCATCGCCCGGCCCGCCGCGCCGCATCGCCAACACCGCCCCGCGCCGATCGAGCGCCGCCGACCAGAGATGCTCGCGCGCGTGGCCTGCCAGTTCGCCGAACAGGACGAAGGCATCGGCAGGGCTGACGACGCGCGCGCATTGCATGGCTCGACGAGTGGAACCGCGGCGGCCGAACGGCAAAGGACGACTTGTCCACAATGGAGTGATCGGGTCGTGTTCGGGCCGCTTGGACTCGCCGCCGTGCTGGTGCACAAGCTGCACCCGTGAAAGCCTATCTCGATCTCATGCAGCGCATCCTCGACGAAGGCGTCGAGCAGCACGACCGCACCGGCGTCGGCACCTTGAGCGTGTTCGGCCACCAGATGCGCTTCGATCTGTCGAAGGGCTTCCCGCTGGTCACCACCAAGAAGCTGCACCTGCGCTCGATCATCGTCGAATTGCTGTGGTTCCTGCGCGGCGACACCAACGTGAAATGGCTGCAGGAGCGCCGAGTCAGCATCTGGGACGAATGGGCGGCGTCGGACGGCGAGCTCGGCCCGGTCTACGGCAAGCAGTGGCGGCGCTGGGAAGGGCCGGACGGTCAGGTGATCGACCAGATCGCCGAGTTGGTCCGCCAGATCAAAGAACAACCCGCCTCGCGCCGCCAGATCGTCTCCGCCTGGAACCCGGCGGACCTGCCGCAGATGGCGCTGGCGCCGTGCCACTGCCTGTTCCAGACGCGGGTGGCGAACGGGCGGCTCGACCTCCAGCTATACCAGCGCTCGGCCGACGTGTTCCTGGGCGTGCCCTTCAACATCGCGAGCTATGCCTTGCTGGTCCACATCCTCGCCCAGCAATGCGATCTGGAGCCGGGCACCTTCGTGTGGACCGGCGGCGACTGCCACCTCTATTCCAACCATCTGGAGCAGGCGCGCCTGCAGCTCACCCGCGATCCCAAGCCGCTGCCGACGCTGAAGATCCTGCGCAAGGCCGGCAGCATCGACGGCTACGAGCCGGAGGACTTCGCGATCGAAGGCTATGAGGCGCATCCGCACATCAAGGGCGCGGTGGCGGTGTGAGCGGGCCGGAAATCGTCTTTTACGTGGCGCGCGCCGACAACGGCGTGATCGGCAAGGACGGCGCGCTGCCCTGGCGGCTGCCCGAAGACCTCAAGCGTTTCAAGGCGATGACCATGGGCAAGCCGATGGTGATGGGCCGCAAGACCTTCGAAAGCTTCCCCAGCCTGCTGGTGGGCCGCCGTCACATCGTACTGACCCGCGATGCCGGATGGTCGAAGCCGGGCGCCGAGGTGGCGCACGACATCGACGGCGCGATCGCGCTGGCCGGCGATGCGGAGGAGATCGCGGTGATCGGCGGCGCCGAGATCTACCGCCTGTTCATGGATCGCGCGAACCGCATCGAACTGACCGAGGTCCACCGCTCGCCAGACGGCGACACCAAGATGCCGCCGCTTGGGCAGGGCTGGCGCATAGAGAATCGCGTTCTGGGCGGGCCGGACTTCGATTTCGTGACGCTGGTACGCCCGTAACGCTCGCTTCCAGGGAGGGGGCTAGCTCCGCCCCGCCCCTCTGCTATAGCGCGCCTCCATGGAACGGCTCCCCGGGGACCGCCCCGTCCCCGAGCATCTGCGCGGCGGCGTCGTGGCGCTCGGCAATTTCGACGGATTCCACATCGGCCACCAGGCGGTGGTGGGCCGTGCGCTGGAACGCGCCCGCGCCGAAGGGCGGCCGGCGCTGGTCGCCACCTTCGATCCGCATCCCGCCCGCCTGTTCCGGCCCGAAGCCCCGCATTTCCTGCTGACCACCATGGCGCAGCGGCTCGATCTGTTCGAGGCGTTCGGCATGGACGGCGCGATCGTGCTGCCCTTCGATCGCGCGATGGCCGCCGTCAGCCCCGAAGGCTTCGTCGCCGACTGGCTGTACGACCGGATCGGCGCGGGCGCGGTGGTGACGGGGCACGACTTCACCTTCGGCAAGGATCGCGCCGGCACGACCGACGCGCTGGCGACGCTCGGCCGCACCTACGGCCTCGGCGCCGAGGCGATCACGCCGGTGGAAGCGGAGGGCGGCGTCGCCTCCTCCACCCGCATCCGCGAGCATCTGCGGGGCGGTGAGCCGCACTCGGCGGCGCGGCTGCTCACCCGGCCCTTCACCATCCGGGGCGCGGTGCAGCATGGCGACAAGCTCGGCCGCACGATCGGTTATCCCACCGCCAACGTCGCCATCGGCGAGTATCTGCGCCCCGCTTACGGCGTCTATGCGGTGCGCGGGCGACTGGCGGACGGACGGGTAGTGGATGGCGCCGCGAACCTCGGCGTGCGGCCCCAGTTCGATCCGCCGAAGGAATTGCTCGAACCCTATTTCTTCGATTTCTCCGCCATCGTCACCGTGAAGGGCGAAGGCTACCGCCTCGACGCGGTTTGACTATAGGGGGCGCAATGCAGCCCTCGCCGCACCCCGGAACGCCGACCGAGCGATTGCGCCTGCGGGACATCCGCAACACCAGCACATTCCGGCTGACGCTTCTGCTCGGGCT
>BACX01000234.1 GCA_000333335.1 Sphingomonas-like bacterium B12
ATCGCGCACGTCTCGAGCGCCGCCTTGAGCCCCGATACCGCCCCCCGGACATTCACGGCGAAATGCCGGTCGAAGTGATCGGTTGTGAAGTCGGTCAGCGGCGCGGGTTCGCTGAGGCCGGCGTTGAGAACCAAGGCATCGATATGGCTATGCAAGTCTCGGACTGTGGCGATGACGCGCTCCAGATCCTGTGGCGATCCAGCGTCGGCGACAATGCCGGTCGCGCCATGACCGATCTCCTCGACCGCCAGATCGACCTCATCGGCGGCGCGACCGGTGATGACGACCACGGCGCCTTCCACGGCCAGTCTTTTCGAGACCGCCAGCCCGATACCCTTCGCACCGCCCACCACTAGGGCTACCTTGTCCATCATTCGCGTCATTTGCGATTATCCCCAACGATGAAAGTCGGCCGCTAGATATACGGCGAATATCAGCTATCAAGAACGCACTATGGATAGCCCAGATATAGCCGAGGATACCGAGCTTGCCTGTGTGGCGCAGCGAGCCTTGTCGGAGATGCCTCAGATCAGACCTGTGCTCGACAAAATCGCGGACAAGTGGACCATCCTGATCCTCATCGCGATCTGTCCCAAGCCGGCGCGGTTCAACGAGATCAAACGGAGGCTGAACGGTATCACGCACAAGGCTCTGGCCGACGCGCTCAAGCGCCTCGAGCGGAATGGATTTGTCACGCGGACCGTCCTCCCGACTGCTCCCATCGGAGTTGAA
The DNA here is from genome assembly GCA_000333335.1 of Sphingomonas-like bacterium B12. Lineage (GTDB taxonomy): Bacteria > Pseudomonadota > Alphaproteobacteria > Sphingomonadales > Sphingomonadaceae > Solisphingomonas. Next base: position 733 of record BACX01000234.1, read on the forward strand.
TACGCGATCACGCCGCTCGGTCATTCGCTGCGACAGCCATTCGAAGCGCTGTGCGGCTGGGCACTGGCTCATGGTAGCGAGATAGACGAGGCGGGCAGCCGGTATGATAACGCGCGGCATGCAGCCTGAAACGCCGATCTGCAACCACCTCACATCGTAGCTCGGGCTAACGCAGCGCCGGATAACCGCTTCGGTGAGCGGCGAGCTCGAGCCTCTTCAGGACATCGTAGTGCCTGATCCCGGTTGTCGCGATACCGTCCAGCAACAGTCTGCGCGATGCACCCCGCTCATCCTCGATCGCACCGCGGACCGCCTTGCGCAGCTGGATCACGAGTCGATCAGGTGTGCTGGCTGCAGTGACAAATGGTAGTGCAGGCGAAGCCTCTGTCCATGTCAGCGTTCGCAACTCCGCAGAGACCTCCGGCGTCTCTTGCTCGATATGAGCATAGGTCACGCTGTCGATCGAAGCGATGTCCGCCTTCCCCTCCGCCACCGCCCGCGCGCTGGCCGCATGGGAGCCTGTTTCGACTACCTCCCCGAAGAAGCGATCACCGCCCGCAAGCGGCGCGATCAAAGCCCGCAGCAAATTCATGCCCGAATTCGATGCGGGATCATTGATCGCCAGCCGGCGGCCACGGAGGTCTTGAAGCCGGTCGGCCGGGTCGCGCTTCCGGATCACGACACGGCTGCGATGGGTGACGCCTGCACAACCGACCGCCCTGTATCGAGGCGTCGCCACATATTTCAGGCGGCCTGCGAACCTGGTGACGAGAGGATAGCCACACGTCTGGGCAAGGAGAAGATTGGGATCTCCCCAGATCGCCTCGAGCGGCCGGCCTCTGTCGAGAACATCGGGGACATCCGCCACCCCGACCTCGCGAAGCCGGCGGGCGATCGCACTCCACAGGCGATCGTTGGCGTCCTGCACGCCCGGAGAATCGTACATGCCGAGAGACGCGACAGCGCTCATGCCTGCCAATCCGGATGGAGGATGA
>BACX01000233.1 GCA_000333335.1 Sphingomonas-like bacterium B12
ACGGCGGCGATGGCCGCAGAATCTAGCGGATGTCGTCCGCGCCGTTGCGACCGACTATGGCTGGCCTGAGATTTCAGCGCCATCGGCAGAGGAGCGGACGCTGTCGCTCGCGGAGCTTTCCAAAGCTGCCGGCCATTTCAAGGGCGGTGGTCTCAACGTCGATTTGGAAGCCCGCCCCGGGGGATTGTTTGCACGGCTCGTCGGCGCCGACGCTTCGGAACGTCTCGTGGCGCTTTCACAGAGGCGCTTCAGATCTGAGTCGATGGGCATTACGGTCGAGTTTGCGCCGGACTTTTCAAGTTGCACGATCGTTGAAGGCGGCCCGCCGATGAAATTAGTGCGATCCGGAGCCGCCATCCCAGAGCCAAACAGTTGATGGTCTTGGTAATTACAGTTGCGTACGCCGCATACCGCGTAGCGAGCGAAGGGACAGCAAGTTGTGGCTAATGGGTTCCGCATGCGAAAGCAGACCGGCTGCAATTAGGAATGGCCGTATCGGCGCGGAATGGCCGGCATTGGGCGCCTCCCTGCCCGGCAGCAGTCGACCATTTTACGACATAGGATGCAGCAGAGGCTGGCCCTGTAAGCCGCCGCTTCTGAGAGTGGTTGACCGTCAAAGCGGGTCGGCCAGCCGGGTGAGTTGCCGACATGCGTGGCATTGCCGAAAGAAAGATAAGCCTCTAAATTAACATGATTGTCGTCAGAATGAGGGCGCGGCAGTGTTCCGTCTCAGTCCCCGATCCTGGTTCGTCGTTGCCGTGATCAATTTCCTATTATTTGGCCTGACAGCTACCTTGATCGGAGGCGATGCCCTGAATGGGCACATCGCCAACGGCGAGTTTTTCATCGGGATCCACGGTCGATACACCCAAGTTACCGAGCAGCGCTACGTCGCATGCCTGATCTGGGAATTGGCGACATTCGGCGGACTATTTTTGGCTTGGCGGAACCAACGGAGAAGTCGGCTCCGGCCGTAAGCACCATCCCGCGCATCTATTCCGGGACGGGACGGCCTGTGGGCGCGCGACCAACTTCGGCGACTTGCGGATACGCCCGACGATCCTGATAGCTGCCATCCCCGCCGGTCTCGATCTCCGTCAGCAGCAGGTGCATAACCCTTTCTTTGCGCATCCTAGCCAATAAACGAGCCATGCGCTTTTCCCGTCCGCTCATCCTGTTACTCTTCGTTGCCGGACTGGGCTGGTTTGAGTTTGGCCAGCCGCTGCCGGCAAAGGCCCTGGCACGTCGAGCCGAAGATGCGTTCGATCGCCGGCCAGCGCGCGAGATACTTATTTTGGGGAATAGCCGGACTTTTTACCACGATATGCCCGATATGATCCGTGCGATGGCCGATTCCGCGAGGGAAAACCAAAAATTCGAGATCACATTGGATGCCCCGCCGGGTGCGAGTTTTGAGATTCTCTGGAACGACTCGGACACCCAAAGTCTACTCAAGGATCGATGGGATGATGTCATTCTGCAGCCCGAAAGCCGCGCGGAATCGTCTCCCGATCTGACCGCAAGCTTCGAGACGTATGGCATCAAGTTGATTGAGGCATCGCGTGGCGTATCCGGACAGCCGAGATTGATAGTCAACTGGGCTTACGGACCAAGCGCTTGGGACGATGGTGATCCTGACGGATCGGGGCGCGCGGCACAATATTCGGCCCTCCAGTCTGATACCAAAACGCTCGGTGATCGCGCAGGGGCCAAGCTCGTAAACATTGGGAGGCTATGGGCGACGATCGTTGCGGATCACCCCGAGATCGCTCTTACCGAAGACGGCAATCATCCGACCCTTGCGGGGAGCTATCTGCTCGCCCTCATTCTCTACGCCGACCTTTCGCGACACGACGTCGCAGGCGTCACCTATACGCCGGCACAGCTAGATCCGAAAACTGCAGCGACACTCAAGCAGGCAGTGCGCGACTACCAAATTTTCTACATGTGAAGATCGAGCCGCGCCGTTTCCGCCCTTCATGTGGACCTTTTCCCAGATTTTATCGACGCTATCCGTACCGCCTCGATCGATGAGTCGGTCAAGCAGGCGGGCAGCAGCCGACAACAAGCGGCCGTTAAACCGGCACCTTCAGGTCCCCAGAAGCTGTTTTTGACGCGCGATCCGGACCATCTTGAATCGACGTAGCAGGAGCCCTCGTGCAAGTAAGTGCGCGGCAATAAAGACGACTTCACCCACGATTACCAGGGCAATGACGAGGCCGGCGATCTTGGTCGGTAGCATGGCGACCAATAGGGCAGCGCATCCGAGACCGAAAGGCCATGCAATGGGATGCCCTTTGTCGATCGGCGTATAGTCGGTTTCGTTTAGGAGCCTGCCATTCCAGAGCGCCCGACCCGTAAAGTGAAGGTTAAAACAGGCCTTCAGGAGAAACCCGCAGATAAGGCTAAAGAGAGCGAACCCGGCGAGCCCATTAATCACCGGCGAAAGGGCGCCTATTGCGAAACCAAAACCCGCATACCCTTGGATGGATGACCGAGACACCTTCGCCAAGATTCCGCTTCCGATTGCCACTGCAATTTGGGTGACGGACAGTTTTCATCAAGTTAACGCATTGGGCGACTAATCAAGGGGGCGGCAAGCCATCGTCGATGCCCGGAACCGGACGGACCGCAATCCACCAAACCCCGGAATTTCTCGTGGCCATTGCCTATTTTTTGGATGCGCCCGCCTGGGCCTCATACTCGCGCCGCTGGGCCTCCTGCTCGGCAAGGGACTGGACCTGCAACACTTTCCGCAAGACATCAGATGCCACCGAGCGATCGTAGGGCTCCTGCGTGAATTTGCCGCCATCGATCCGTATAAACTGCGTTCCGAGAATCTGGGGCTTTCCGATCTCATTCAAATATCTGTCCAGCGTGGCGGCGGCGATCCACAAAGCGTCTGGTTGCCCCTTCGCTACCGCCGCCATCGCGAGCAAATGGGCCTTCAGATAGTCGTTCGCGGTATCGCCATGTTGGAAGACGAATGCGGCGTCGTAAAAGTCTTCTCCGGTTTGCAGCGCTCCCGTATCAAGCAATTGCCCGGTACGCTTTCGGCGTTTTTCGTCTGCGGGGTGTAGGACCTTCCAATTGATTGGATGCACGTTTCGATCAGCCTGATCCGCCTTGAAGATTGCCGCCATCTCCGCGTTCCCGCCTTGGGGTCGATCTGCCGCAAAAGCAGGTCCGGCAAGCAGCAATCCGAAGGCAGCAAAGCGAACGAACATCAGGCTCTCCAGCGCAACGAGACCAGCAGAATGGCCGCATCCGCTCCTGATAACCGAAAGTTGTCGGACAGAGGTGGTTCGGGAAATCTGAACAGCGGGGATAAGTGGATTGCCGGTCTGACAGCGGCCATGGTGGCCGCGAGCAGGAGGCAAGATGAGCAAGCGACCCCGCCGGAACCACAGCCCGGCGTTCAAGGCCAAGGTGGCGTTGGCTGCCGTGAAGGGCGAGAAGACGCTGGCCGAGTTGGCGCAGCAGTATGACGTGCATCCGAACCTCATCAACCAGTGGCGTGCCCGGCTGCTGGAAGGCGCGGCGGACGTGTTCGGCGCGGGGCCGGCCGCAGCGGAGTCCGCGATCGACGTGACGGTGCTGCACGCGAAGATCGGCGAGCTGACGCTGGCGAACGATTTTTTGGCCGGTGCGCTCGGGAAGGCCGGTCTGTTGCCGAGCGCAAAGCGATGATCGACCGTGGTCATGCGCTGCCGCTGACTGCCCAGGCGCGGCAGCTTGGGATCAGCCGCGGCAGCATCTACTACCTGCCGCGCGCCGTGTCGGACGTCGACCTGGCGTTGATGCGGCGGATCGACGAGTTGCATCTGCTCTATCCGTTCGCGGGCAGCCGGATGCTGCGCGACCTGCTCCGGCAGGAGGGCGTGGTGATCGGCCGGCTGCATGTAGCGACGCTGATGAAGCGGATGCGGATCGAGGCGATCTACCGCCGCCCGAACACGTCAAAGCCGGCGCCGGGGCACAAGGTCTATCCCTACCTGCTGCGCAAGCTGGCGGTGACGTGCCCAAACCAGGTTTGGGCGACGGACATCACCTATGTGCCGATGGCGCGCGGGTTCGTGTATCTCGTCGCCATCGTCGACTGGTTCAGCCGGCGCGTGCTGGCGTGGCGGGTGTCGATCTCACTCGATGCTGCATTCTGCATCGAGGCGCTGGAGGAGGCCCTGGCGCGCTACGGCAAGCCAGCGATCTTCAACAGCGATCAGGGCTCGCAGTTCACCAGCACCGCGTTCACCGCCGTCCTGCACCGTGAGCAGATCGCCATCAGCATGGATGGAAAGGGTCGCTGGCGCGACAATGTGTTCGTTGAGCGCCTCTGGCGCTCGGTGAAATACGAGGAAGTGTACCTCAACGCCTACGCGTCGGTGCCCGAAGCGCGCGCCGGCATCGCCCGCTACCTCGCGTTCTACAACGCCGTCCGACCGCACTCCGCGCTTGGCGGCCGCACGCCCGACCAGATATACTTCGACCAGCCGCTTCTCGCAGCGGCATGATCAACCACTGGCAATCCACTTATCAAAGCCGCGAGCCTGTGCAGACCAACCCAGCCACCTCTGACCGCTAGCTACCAACTCGCGCCGTTCGCGGAAGCAGGGCCGTCTTACCGCAAGAACCGAACCCTTGATACGGGCTCCGATCATGTTATGTTACATGTAACGATCGGATGGAGTGTGCCCCATGCCTACCCCCGTCAGTGAGCGAGTTCAGAAGCGTCGAGACGTGCTTCGTGCTGCTGGTCTGCGGCCGATCCAGATATGGGTTCCTGATACCCGGCGACCAGGCTTCTCTGAGGAATGTCGGCGACAGGCGCGGGCTGTCGCGGCGGCTGACGCTGCCGATCATGATCTCGGGGCCTTTCTGGACGCCGCTCTTGTGGATCTAGATCCCGAGGGTGAGGCGTGACGCGTGGCGATCTGGTGACGATCGCCCTATCCGGTGATTTCGGCAAGCCGCGGCCAGCGCTCATCATCCAGTCCGATCAGTTCGATCAGACCGGCACTGTCACGGTGTTGCTCGTCTCGGGAACATTGGTCGATGCTCCTCTGATCCGAACGACGATCGACCCCAATCCGACCAATGGGCTGCGCAAGCGATCGCAGATTATGGTGGATAAGGCGATGTCGGTGAAACGGGATAAGATTGGTGCGATCATCGGCCGCCTCGATGCTGAGGCCATGCTCGCAGTGACACGTGCATTGGCGGTGTTTTTCGCAATCGCCTGATCAGCTCCAACGAATGAACGCTGTCGCGAATGGCCGCTATCTATCATCCCGCGCCAATGGTCGCCCGACCGGATTCCACCACGCCCGGCGGCTCGCGGATGCAATCGGCGTCGCCCTGACGCAGCCGGTCGGCACTCGAGTATTTTTCGTCATTCCCGAGCTAAGCTAACGCTCCCAGCAGCTGCCTTTTCAGGCATAGCGATGAAGCGCCAAACCGGCATTGAAAACAGCATCGTTTGATGACATATATCGTGCCAACCAGCGGAGGCACTTTCATGCGGACAACCGTCGCGCTCGATGACGAGCTTGTCTCCAAGGCGCAGGCTTTCACCGGTCTTACGGAGAAAAGTTCTCTGGTGCGGGAGGCTTTGAAGGCATTGATCGAACGCGAGAGCGCATTGCGGCTTGCTCGTCTTGGTGGCTCAGAGCCAGAGATTACTGCCCCACCTCGCCGCCGTTGAGCGCGCATGATACTGGTCGATCCTTCCGTCTGGGTTGATCATATCCGACACGGTGATCCTGCGTTGTCAGAGCTTCTTCACGCCCGCCAAGTCATGGCGCATCCCTTCGTCGTGGGTGAGTTGGCGCTGGGCAGCCTGCGACAACGAGAGGTGGTTCTGAGTGCGCTGCGGGATTTGCCCCAATCGCTAGTTGCGAGCGACACAGAGGCACAGACATTCATCGAACGGCACAAGCTCTATGGCCTGGGCATCGGTTACGTCGACGTGCATCTTCTTGCGGCAACCTTTTTGAACAGGGATGCGCGGCTGTGGACGCGGGACAAGCGCCTACGCGAGACTGCTGCCCGGCTGGCTTTAGACGCTAGCATCGATCATTGAATGGCGACGTGCCCGTCGGCAAGCAACCAAATAGACTCGCTCCGCAGCCGGCCCGCACGTCCCGAAAGCGGCCCTTCGATAGTCACGCGTTCACGCACGGATTGTTGAAAGCTGATTGCCGAGACGCTATGCGAAGCGGGTCGGAAAAGGCAGACTTGGTTTGGTAAGCCCAAGTCCCTTCGGTAACGAAGGCTCTGGTCTTTGGCCTCGCGGCCGAGATCCCCGCGACGAACATGGGATGCCCAGCCGGGTACCCCAAGGTTCGTCCGCGTGGTGCTCGGTTTCGGGAAACGCTCCGGTCGAACAGCGACCAAGGAGTGTCTATGCCTATCCCCGATACCGCTTTCCATGACGTAATCATTGCCGGCGCGGGTCCGGTCGGCCTCTTCCTTGCCTGTGAGCTACGGCTGGCCGGCGTCTCCGTGCTGGTCCTCGAGCAGGCCGAGCATCCGGATACGCCGCTGAAAGCCTTGCCGTTCGGACTACGCGGCCTTTCGGTGCCGACTGTCGAAAGTCTCGACCGGCGCGATCTGCTCGACGATTTGAAGGCCCACATGGCTCGCGTAGAGACGCTCGTCACCGCGCACTGGATGCAGCAGAAACCCTCTCCCGGCGGTCACTTCGCCGGGATCCAGTTCTTTCGGGATCAGATCGATGCTGCGCGGTGGGCATATCGCCTCCCCGGACCCGTCGGCAGCATCGCGACCGATATGGCAAGCATCGAGGCCGTGTTCGCCCGGCGTGCAGAGACGCTGGGCGTCAAGATCCGTCGCGGCTGCAGCTTCGAATCCTTTGAGGAGTCGGATGCAAGCGTGATCGTCCATGCCGGAGGCGAGGCGTTCGAAGGACATTGGCTCGTCGGCTGCGACGGGGGACGCAGCGCCGTGCGCAAAGCGTCGGGGATCGGCTTTACCGGCACCGATCCGGAATTCACCGGTTATTCGGCGCAAGTCGTGCTGGCAAACCCGGACGCGCTGAAACCCGGACGACACTACACGCCCGCTGGAATGTACACGTTCGCGGCACCCGGCACGATCGCGATGGTCAATTTCGACGGCGGCGCCTTCCACCGAGCCGAGCCGAGCCGCGACCATATCGAAGCCGTGCTGCGCAAGGTCTCCGGTGTCGACATCTCGGTCATCGCCCTTGAGATCGCGGCAACTTGGACAGATCGAGCCTATCAGGCGACCGCGTATCGACGAGGCAGGGTTCTGCTGGCAGGCGATTCCGCGCACGTCCATTCGCCATTGGGCGGTCAGGGGCTGAACCTCGGCCTCGGCGACGCAATGAACTTGGGCTGGAAGCTTGCCGCCACGATACGGGGCGATGCGCCCGGCGATCTGCTCGACACCTATGCGAGCGAGCGGCAGCCAATCGGGGCGCAGATCCTGGACTGGTCCCGCGCACAGGTGGCGCTCATGCGTCCGAGCGCGAGTTCGCGTGCGCTGGGAGCCATCATTCGGGATCTTGTTGCCACTGGTGATGGCGCGACCTACTTTGCCGAGCGGGTCTGGGGCGTGGGGATCCGCTACGATCTGGGCGACCGCCATCTCCTCGTTGGCAGAAGCGCGCCGGATTTCGAACTATCCGATGGCAGCAGGACAAACGAGCTTTTGCGAAACGGACGCGGCTTGCTGCTGGACTTCCGTGGGAGAGCCTCGCTGCAGGCGATTTCCGACCGTTGGGCTGACCGTATCGCCTATGTCGGTGTGACGACTGACGAGAGCCTCGGGACTGATACAGTGCTTGTACGGCCCGACGGCGTGATTGCCTGGGCATGCGAGGGTCAGCCCTCGCTTGATGAGATCGAGCAGGCGGCGATCCGCTGGTTCGGCCAACCGGAAAGCTCTACTTAGCTGCCGTCAACGCTTATCACCGGCTCCCTCCTGCTGGGAAGAAGGGGCGTCGCCTCGTACCGGTCGAAATCGCTCGATGGACGTCAGGTTCAGCCCCGATGTCGCCGGAGCGGACGGTCGGCTGTTGGGAACGCGCTGGCACCCGTCTATGACCGCCCTGGGCGTCGAGGGGCCGGGCCACTTAAAGTTCCGCTCTCTCGATTGCTCGCCTTGCAGCGGCCATCACCACAGCAAGGAACGGGAACACGGTACATAAGTTGGTAGCGCCATCGACGAGTTTATCGTGGAGGGTGTTATGTCCGATATTGATCGTGGAACTGAGCGCACGACGATCATCGAGCGCGGCGGCAGCGGTGGTACCGTTTTGATCGCGATCGTGCTTTTGATCGCCGTCGTTATCGGCGGCGTTTATCTCTTCAACATGCAGCAGGCTCAGACCGGCAAGGACCAGGCAATCGCTGGTGCCGCAACAAGCGTCTCGCATGCCGCCGATAAGGTTGGCGACGCCGCGAGCGGCTCGACATCAAAATAAAGTTTGACTTGGTCATGCTGGGTCCACATGCCTTGCTGGCCGCAGAACTGGGCGGCGCCACCCTCGCCGTTGGTGTCCTCGCCGCGTGGATGACGCCGCCCACAAGGATCCCCCCGCGTGGACCTTCGCCATTGGCCGCGTTACGAGACACGGGCTTTCATCAAGATAGTGCAAGCGATCAGCAATGGTCTTGGTCTGATTCTCGCATCGTCGATTATCCCGGCACATCGCCTACCCTGCAGAATGAGCGGCAGATGGCCGACAGCGCATTAGCAAGTGATCTGACGGCTGAAACGACGGAAGATCTTTCTTCATTAAACGATGGCGGCGGAAGGTCTCACGCCAGATCCGTGGGGTCGGACTATGAAGGTTTGCCGCCCGTGGATATCGCCCTCGATACGTCGGCCTCGCCGGAAGAGTCAGCCCACTTGGTAGACAAATCGGGGAACACCGAACCTGCGACACCATCCGCGTCCATCGACTCCAGCGACGAATACAATCCTGACCTCATTATTTAGCTGCGAACGCATCGCTCGCTAGCCGCGCGCGGTCCTCTAGCCGCTATTGAAGCGGAAGCGTGTATGCGAAAGGCGGCGAGGAATTCGTCCCGATGAAGGGTTTGGCAAGAATGCCTTCGGATTGCACGCAACCTTGGGGCTCTCCGATAACGTAGATCACGGGGTAGCACCGATCTCCGCCTCGATCCTCGCAACTGCTGCTCTGCCGCAACCTGCTTCGAGCCTGACGTCGCAGAGGATGATATCCGGCCGGCCCTTACGAGCGGCCTCCACGGCCGCCCCCTCGGTCTGTGCGATCTCGCTGGTCGCCGCACCAGCGACCTCGGCGAGGGCGGCCACATAGTCGGCTGCGAGATAGTCGTCCTCGATAACCAGCGCGTGGCACATCATTTCCTTCATCCTCCCTCAGGGAAGGCGCGAACTGTCGACGTGCATCATCGAAGACCACGTTCTCTCGCCGCTCAGGCGCGACGATCGAACGGTCTAGCGCATGTAGATTGCTATTGGCCCGGTCGTTACCGCTCGCAGAATAGATAACGCCCCGCTACGACTCGCTACGACCAGCCAACGTCGAAATGCATTGACGGCGCGGTGCGACCTGCAGAAAATGGTCAGCGACAAAAAGCTTGTTCTCGAACAGGTCGATGCGGCCGAACTCACGCCAGGCGAATTCTCTGCGCGGGTGCGGCGGTGCGTGGAGGTTTATAGCGCGCGCACCGTAGTGGTGGACAGCCTGAACGGTTACCAGGCCACCATGCCCGCAGAGCATGCGCTGACCCTGCACATGCACGAACTCCTCCAATATCTGAACCGACAGGGCGCGACGACGATCCTGACTGTCGCCCAGCACGGGCTCGTCGGGGACATGAAGGCACCGGTCGACATCACCTATCTTGCGGACGGTGATACTGCTACGGTATTTTGAGGCCATAGGCCGGGTCCGCCGCGCGATTTCGGTCGTTAAGAAGCGCATGGGCGACGACGAAAACACGATTCGTGAATATCAGATCGGCGAACGGGGCATCACCCTTGGCGAGCCGCTGACCGGCTTTCAGGGCATCCTCCGCGGTGTACCGTCGCTCGTCGGCGAGGCCCCCCTCCTCAAGCGCGAGGACGCGTGAAGCAATCGACCGTCTCGGAACGGGGCGTCGTCCTCGCTCCGCGCGGACGCGACGGAGCGGTCGCCGTGTCGATTCTTTCAGAAGCGCGTATCGAAGGTGTAGCCTGCACCTCGCTTCCCGATCTCATGGCGGCGCTCGACGAGGGCGCCGCTTTCGTCGTGCTTACCGAGGAAGCGATCGCCAACGCGGATCTGAAGCCGCTATCGGCGTGGCTGGCGGACCAGGAAGAGTGGTCCGACCTGCCGTTCGTTCTCCTGACGACGCGCGGCGGAGGCCTGGAGCGCAATCCAGCCGCCGCCCGCCATCTCGGGACGCTCGGAAACGTGACATTTCTCGAGCGTCCCTTCCACCCGACGACGCTGGTGAGCCTCGCGCGCTCGGCATTACGAAGCCGCCGGCGCCAGTACGAGGCGCGCTCTCGTCTGCTGGAGCTCCGGGACAGTGAGAACCGCGTCCGCACCCTCTTCGACACGATGGATGAAGGCTTCTGCGTCATCCGCTTCATCGACGGCGATCACGGACCGCTGAGCGACTATGTCCACGTCCAGGCCAACGCTGCCTACGAAAGGCATGCCGGCTTTGCCAACGTCGTGGGACAGCGGGTGCGCGACATGGTGCCCGACGAGGCGGACGGCTGGGTCGAGCTTTATCGTAACGTCTTGCTGACCGGAGAGCCGATACGGTTCGAGCGCGAGCTGGTCGCCACGGAGCGCTTTCTGGAGCTGGCCGCCTTCCGTGTCGATGCCGGCAGCGAGCACGAGGTCGCCGTGATCTTCCAGGACACGACCGAACGCAAGCGCGCCGAAATGGCACTGCGCGAACTCAACGAGAACCTTGAACGTCGGGTCGAAAAGGCGGTGGCGGAACGGGAGGCGGCTGCAGCGCAGCTCCGCGAGGCGCAGAAGCTCGAAACGCTTGGCCAGCTCACCGGCGGCGTCGCCCATGACGTCAACAACCTTCTCACTCCTATTACCGGTGCTCTCGACCTGCTGCAGCGGAAATATTCAAACGATGATCCGAAAGCCGCGCGTTGGATCGACGGCGCTCAGCAGTCGGCGGAACGAGCGCGTCTGCTCGTCAGTCGCCTACTCGGCTTCGCGAGACGGCAGGCGCTCGAAACACGGGCGGTCGATATCGAGGAGCTCTTCGGGGGTATGCGAGACCTGATAGCGAGCTCGATAGGCTCACCGATCGGATTGAAGATGCTCGCCGCGCCTGAGCTGCCACCGGTGCTGGCGGATCCCAATCAGCTGGAACTGGCGCTCCTCAACCTCGCCGTCAATGCCCGCGACGCCATGCCGGACGGAGGATCTCTGACGATCACGGCCGACCGCGTAATCGTTGGGCCTCGTCACCAGCTAAGTCTCAAAGCCGGCGCCTACATTCGCATTTCCATCGTCGACACGGGTTCAGGCATGGACGAGGAAACCCTCTCGAGGGCGGTCGAACCATTCTACTCGACGAAAGGCCTAGGCAAGGGCACCGGGCTCGGGCTCTCAATGGTGCACGGCCTCGCCGGCCAGCTCGGCGGGGCCTTCCATCTGACAAGTGCTGTTGGAGAGGGCACGAGAGCCGATCTTTATCTCGTTGTCGCCGATGCGGATGTCATCAGGGCGTCGCGGCCAGCTCACAAACTCGTCCAACAGATGCGACCCTTACGGCTCCTCGTCGTGGATGACGAGGATCTCGTGCGGGCGGGCACTGCGGAGATGCTTCGCGACATGGGGCACACGGTGCTGGAGGCGTCCGGGGGGCCCCAAGCAATGTCCTACCTTGAAACTGCGAATGAACTGGATGCCGTCGTCACCGATTACTTAATGCCCGGTATGAATGGGGCACAGCTTTCCGAGAAAATTCACGAGCGGCGGCCGAACCTGCCAGTTTTAATAGTTACCGGCTATGCGGGCGGCGAACTCGAAATTGGTCTACCGCATTTGGCAAAGCCATTCCGACAGGCTGATCTAGCCGCGGCATTGGATCAACTTGTGAACGATGGCTCGAACATAATCCAACTCCACCCGACCCGGTAGGAACAACGTATCGGTTACGACGGATGGCGGCTATATGCTGATCTCATGCGAAAGCAGCCTGAGCGCTGTGTCCCAGCAAAGAGCATTTCAAACGAGCGGCGGATGCGTCCTGACGTGCGCCCCTGGAATGTGACCGATTTTGGGTAGAGTCCGACGCGAAGGAGTCGGACGGAATGAAGCGCAGCAGGTTTAGCGAAGAGCAGATCATCGCTATCTTGAAGGAGCAGGAAGCGGGCATGGCGACGGCGGAGGTGTGCCGGCGCCACGGGATCAGCTCACCGACGTTCTACAAGTGGAAGTCGAAATATGGCGGGCTGGAGGTGTCCGAGGCTCGCCGATTGCGAGCGCTGGAGGACGAGAACGCCCGGCTGAAGAAGCTTCTGGCGGAGGCGATGCTCGACAATGTCGTGCTGAAGGATCTGGCGTCAAAAAAATGGTGACGCCCGGCGCTAAGCGGGAAGCCGTCGCCCATGCTCGTGCGTGTCACGGCTTGAGCGAGCGTCGGGCGTGCAGTCTGGTCGGCGTGAGCCGCCGGGTGGTCCGGTATCAGCCGACGAGAGTTGATGATGAGCCCTTGCGGGCGCGTTTGCGTGAGCTGGCGGCTGAGCGCCGCCGGTTCGGTTATCGGCGGCTGGGCTACCTGCTGGTGAGGGAGGGCATGACGCCCAACCACAAGAAGCTGCGGCGAATTTACCGCGAGGAGAACCTGCGGGTCCGCCGTCGTGGTGGCCGCAAGCGCGCGTTGGGCACGCGTGCACCGATGCTGTTGCCGGATGGCCCGAACCAGCGCTGGTCGTTGGACTTTGTCTCCGATACGCTGACGTGCAGCCGGCGCTTCCGCATCCTGTGCGTGGTGGACGATTACAGCCGGGAATGCCTGGCACTGGTGGCCGACACGTCCTTGTCCGGCGTGCGGGTCGCCCGAGAGCTCACGCGGCTTATCGGGCTGCGCGGCAAGCCGCACACGGTGGTCAGCGACAACGGTACCGAACTGACCTCGTCGGCCATCCTGCGCTGGTCGCAGGAGCGGCGCGTCGAGTGGCATTACATCGCACCGGGCAAGCCGATGCAGAACGGCTTCGTCGAGAGCTTCAACGGCCGCCTGCGCGACGAATGCCTCAACGAGACGCTGTTCACGTCGCTGGCCCATGCCCGCTTCGTGCTCGATGCCTGGCAGCACGATTACAACCACGTCAGGCCACACTCGAAACTGGGCGGGAAAACCCCCGCCGAGATCGCCGGCCAACGGGGCTGGGGGCATGCCCCCAGCCCCGTTGCCATCCCCTCAACCAACCATCATGAAGGAGCCGGACTCTACCTCTGAGTGGTAACAATCAGGGGCGCACGTCAGTCCTCCGGCAGATAGCTGACGGTCTGTAACTGGAAAGAGCGCAAAGACGGCTTTACGATCGACATTGGCGCAGCGTGTCTGGCATCTGCGGCTTGGATCCGCGGTCCGTTCCCCGCGATGATGCAAAGATAGTCACTTCAATCGAGTGGAAGGTCAATGTCGAAGGTTGCGCCAATGCCGGTATCGGGATTCAGCGAAAGCGAGCCGCCGTGTTGCTCCACGATACCTTTGCTGATCGCGAGCCCGAGACCGGTGCCGCTCTTGGCGGCAGCCTCGCCATCCTGGGCAAAACGGGTGAAAAGCCTGTCTCGGAATTCCGGAGAGATGCCCGGCCCTTGATCGCTGATGCTGATCCTGAGCGTCTGCGGACTTATCCCGACGCTGATGCGCACATCGCTTCCAGCCGGCGAGAACTTCGCGGCGTTTGAAACCAAATTAGCCAGAACCTGCAGCATGCGATCCGTATCGACGGTGGCCGATATCGGCTCCTCTGGAAGATCAAGCGTCAGGCCTACTCCATGACCGGTCGCGTAGGGCTCGTTCTGCTGGACCGCCTCTCGCAGAAGATCGCTGATAGCGACCGGCCTGACATGCAGGTCGAGTTTACCGGACTGCAGCTTGTCCATGTCCAAAAGGTCGTTGATGAGCCGGGATAGGCGATCACCATTCCGTCGAGCCACGTCGACCAGCATGGCTCCCTGCTCCGAGAGCGATCCCGCAGCGCCCTGCTTCAGCAGCATGAGCGAGCCGACGATGGAGGTCAGAGGGGTCCGAAGCTCATGGCTGACGGTTGAAACGAAATCGTCCTTGAGGCGGGCGATCTCACGCTCGCTAGTGATGTCGCGGAATATCCATAGGCGGCCAATCAGTCGATCCTCGTCGATCCACCTACTTTCCACTTCGAACTGCCGGCATTCCTTTTCAATCTCAAATCGTACCGTGGTATGAGGATCATTGGCAATCGCGGCTCTATGCTCAGGCATTGCGCCCGTAATGATCCGGGCGAATGCGGCCGCAATCTCTTTTTCCGTCGCATCACGCTGCTCTAGCTCCAACATCGCGCGTGCGCGGTCGTTGAGAAACACCTCGACAGACCGCGAATCCACGAAGACGATCGGAAAGGGAAGATTGTCGACGAGGGCGGCGATGCGCGTAGACGTGCTGCGCTCGCGGCTCGTGCCAGATCCGCTATCGAGCATCGAACCGATTGCGGTCGCGATCGCCTTTATGTCGCCGATCAGAGGCGTCGTTTCGGCACACGCAACGACCAGATGAAGCCGATGGTTCGCGATCGGCGTCACGGCGATGTAGCGTGGACGCCAGCCACACAGCTCTATCCAACCGGTCGGGAGACGTACGCCCGACACGTCCGTTATCTCGTTTGGCGCAAGCGCAATGCCGTTCGGTGCGCGTAACCTGAACCCAGGAGACACATTGGTCGATGCCTCCTCAATCAGAAAATCCGGGCCTGCCTCGGATACAACCCACGCCGCGCCCGGCGACATTTTGGCTGCCAGAAGGCGCAGGACCGTCTCGATAGCGGTATTGCCGGCAGGAGAAACTGCTGAGGGATCAGTGGCCAAGATGCACCCTGAGCGTCGCTGCAATCTCGTCCGGCGCGGAAAGATGGGGAAGGTGCCCCTTGGCATCAATCCAATCGAGGCTGCTCTGCGGGATGCTTGCCTTCATGTAGTGCGCCACGTCCTCCGGAACCGCGACGTCTTCGCGAGCGTGGACAAGCACGGTCGGGACCCTGAGCAGGGGGAGCAAATGCCGCACGTCAGACTCGAAGATGGTGCGGGCGATACGAAGGGCGACGTCGGGTCGCATCGCAAGAAGGCCGGCCGAAAAATCTTCGACCGCGCGCGGAAAGTCGCCGCCGATGGCCCTTGGTGCGAACCCCGCAACCCATGACTGATAGCCCGACGCCATCGCGTCGAACAGCCCGTTCAGTTCTGAACGGCTGAAGCCACCGCGATAGCCCACATCGTCAAGATAACGAGGCGACGCATTCAGCAGGATCATCTTTTCGAAGCGCTGCGGATCCTCAATCGCGGCCAGGACACCGACCATCCCTGAAACCGAATGTCCTACGTAGGTGGCTCGCTTCGCGCCGATTTCGTCGAGCAACGCAAGGAGGTCATCCGCGAAGGCTGAGAGGGATCTATAACTCAGAGGGTCGAAGTCAGGCGGTAACAAGGGCCCCGCACCGGGCAGATCGAAAAGGAGAGCTCTATGGTCAGTCAGTCGTGATAGAACGGAAGACCACACAGACTGATCACTGCCAAAACCATGCGAAAATATGACCAGGTCGTCCCCGGTTCCGATCAGCCGTGTCCGGTGACGGCGAGCGAGATGCCCATCAACACGAAGCAAAACATCAAATCCCAGCGCAAGCAATAGCGGGGAAATCTTATCTCGCGCCGTTCAGCTGTGTCTAGCCCAAGCCGTCAAACTGCTCATCGTCTCGCGACTGGCGACGCTCAGACGTCGTCCGTCTCGCCGGAACAGCCGGTCGGCAATCGGCGGCGTCGACAGAGTTCGGAGATGCCTTGGATTGGCGCCTTGCTGATGGGCAGGTTCGCTTCGATCCCCGATCGCGCCCAACAGATCTGCTACTCGGAAGCCGACCAGAATCCGTGGTTCGCCGATAGAGGTTTAGGGGCAGCATGCGACAAGAGCCGCCATTTGGCTTGTATCACGCGCCGCCCGTCAAATGTCAGACCTGCCCCATTCCTCCATCAACGAATAGTTCGGCTCCGGTGGTGAAGCTCGCCTCGTCGCTGAGCAAAAACGTGGTGGCGGCCGCAACTTCTTCCTGTCTTGCCATGCGGCCGAGAGGGATCGGCGCAATCAGAGCCGCACGCACATCGTCGGGAACGCGTGCCATCATCTCCGTGTCGGTTGGGCCTGGCGCTACCACGTTCACGCGAATGCCACGTGGTGCCAGCTCCGTCGCCCAGGTGCGGGCGTAGGATCGCAGGGCGGCCTTGGTCGCGGCGTAAGTGCCGTAGCCAGAGACACTGATTGATCCGGCCACTGAGCCCATCAGCACAACGCTACTCCCATCGCGCAGCGTCTCGAGCGCCGCCTTGAGCCCCGATACCGCCCCCCGGACATTCACGGCGAAATGCCGGTCGAAGTGATCGGTTGTGAAGTCGGTCAGCGGCGCGGGTTCGCTGAGGCCGGCGTTGAGAACCAAGGCATCGATATGGCTATGCAAGTCTCGGACTGTGGCGATGACGCGCTCCAGATCCTGTGGCGATCCAGCGTCGGCGACAATGCCGGTCGCGCCATGACCGATCTCCTCGACCGCCAGATCGACCTCATCGGCGGCGCGACCGGTGATGACGACCACGGCGCCTTCCACGGCCAGTCTTTTCGAGACCGCCAGCCCGATACCCTTCATTCTTCTGGGTTTCAACGCCACTGATTACCGCATCTGATACCGAAGGTGCAGGCGAAATGTTCCGCGTTTCTACGCTGGATCTGGAAAACCTGCCGCGTAACGATCAGGGCAAAGTGGATTTCGACAAAGACTCTTGGAAAGA
>BACX01000232.1 GCA_000333335.1 Sphingomonas-like bacterium B12
CCTGCGTGACCGGGGTGATGCGATCCACCATCGTGCTNGGGAACCGCGCCTCGCGCTCGATCCAGCGCGCAAGATCCGGTTCGCACAGCGCCACGAAATCGAGCACCGCCTGCTTCAGCACGTGGCCGTTATGCTGGATGTTGTCGCAGCTCAGCGCGGTGAAGGGGCGGGTGCCGGTGTCGCGACGGCGCCGATAGCTCTCGACGAGGATACCGATCGCGCTCTTCGGATGCTCGGGATCCGCGAGGTCGGCGGCGATGGCCGGATGATCGCGCGCCAGCCGCTTGGTCGCCGGATCCAGACAATAGCCATGTTCGGTGACGGTGAGGCTGACGATGCGGATCTCCGGCCTCCCGATCGCGTCGAGCAGCGCCATACTGTCCTCTCCGGCGAAGACGATATCCGCGAGCGAGCCGATGATCTCGATCGTCTCGCCCGCGCCGTCACGCTCTATTAGCGTGTAGAGATGGTCCTGCGGCGCGAGCGCGTCGCGTATCCGGCGGTCGGCGGGAAGCAGCCCGGTTCCGACGATGCCCCAGCCGAGCGCCGCCGGATCGCGGTTAATCAGCGCATGGGTGTAGCGCGCCATATGTGCGCGGTGGAAGCCGCCGAGGCCGAGATGGACGATCCCGGGGCGAACCTTGGCAGGGTCGTAGGCAGGGCGCCCGATCGCGGGCGGAAGGTCGGCAAGAGTCCGGCGGGCGAGGGGGATCGGCTGGGTCACGCTCCCAGCCTGATCGGACGCGCCGGCCGCGTCCAGCGTCCCTGCCGCCCGGCCAAGCCGGACTGCCGATCGGCATCACATCTCCAGCGGCGTCGTCCTGCCGGCATCGTAGGTTCCGCGGCCGGCGAGGAGCAGGCCGACGATGCTCACCGCCGCCGCGCCCGCCATATAGGCGCCCACGGTCGCCAGCCCGTACCCATCCGCCAGCAGCTTGGCGAGGATCGGGGTGAGACCGCCGCCGATGATCCCGCCGACGTTGAAGGCGAGGGAGGTGCCGGTGTAGCGCACCTGCGGCGGGAACAGGCTCGGCAGCCAGGCGCCGAGCGGGCCGTAGACGAAACCCATCGCAAGCAGGGCCAGCGCGAGGAAGACGAAGGCGTGGCGCATCGATCCGCTGCCGAGCAGCGGCCCGAGCAGCGCGCCCGCGACGATCGCGGCGATGCAGCCCCAGATCAGCACGCGGCGCGGATCGAGCTTGTCGGAGGCCCAGCCGGCCAGCACGATGCCCACCGCCATGAACAGGATCGCGACGAGTTGCGCCTCCAGAAAGGCCTGCTTGGCATAGCCGAGCTTGGTGGTGCCGTAGCCGAGCGCGAAGGCGGTCGCGATATAATAGACCGCGAAGCAGCAGACCACCCCGAGGATGCCTGCGACGGTGCGGCCGAGATGATCGCGCAGCACGTCGGCGATCGGCACGCGCGGCGGCGACGCCTCTTCCAGCGCGGCGGCGAAGGCGGCGGTCTCGGTCAGCTTGAGGCGGACCCAGAGGCCGAGGCCGACGAGAAGCGCGCTGGCCACGAAGGGAATACGCCAGCCCCAATCCTTGAACTGCTCCGGTGTCAGCGTCGCGCCGAGCAGAAGGAAGAAGCCATTGGCGGCAAGGAAGCCGACCGGCGCGCCGAGCTGGGGCGCCATGCCGAAGCGCGCCCGCCAGCCGGGGGGAGCGTTCTCCACCGCGAGCAGGGCCGCACCGCTCCATTCCCCGCCAAGCCCGATGCCCTGACCGAAGCGCAGCAGGCAGAGCAGGGCCGGCGCGACCCAACCGACCATCGGATAGGTGGGCAGGAAGGCGATGGCGGCGGTCGAAAGCCCCATCAGCAGCAGCGAGGCGACCAGAGTCGACTTGCGCCCGATCCGGTCTCCGAAATGGCCGAACAGCGCGCCGCCCAGCGGTCGGGCGAGGAAGGCGAGGCCGAAGCTCGCGTAGGAAGAGAGAAGTTGCGCCGAATCCGAGCTGGCCGGAAAGAAGAGCGGGCCAAAGACGAGGCTGGCTGCGGTGGCGTAAATATAGAAGTCGTAGAACTCGACTGATGTGCCGACGAGGCTCGCCAGCAGGATACGCCCCGTCTGCCTGTTGCCGCTCATCATCGTCTCCCGATCACCTTTGCCGAGCGCGATGGCGGCGAAGGGTGGGGAGGTCAACCGGCTAGTAGCGGTCTTCGTCATCCTCGCGAATCAGCCCGCGGCCCGCGAAGATCAGGCCGACGCCGATCGCGAAGGGGATGCCGCCGAAGATCGCGATCACCGGCAGTGCCGACATCGCCCGACCGAACTCGCTGCCGCCTGAGAAGAACACCGCCAGCGAGCACAGTCCGCTCGCGCCCGCGATCAGCGCGCCGATGGCGAGCAGGATTCCGCCGAACAGGGTCTTCATCGCCGTCCCGCTCCCGCCAGTGCCCGATGCCGGGCGAGCACGCCGGCGCCCTCCGCGCCGTCGCGATAGAAGGTGTTGTAGGTGTCGAAGGGGATGATCTGGCCGTCGCCGGTGACGAAATGCACGCAACTGCGCTTCACCGTGCCGAGATCGAAATTGTAGCGATCGAGGAATTGCAGGATCACCACGCGGAAGCTGTTGGCGTAGCTCAGCTCCTCCGGCACCATCGCGTGGGGCAGGCAACAGAGCACACCGGCCAGTTTCTCCTCGGTATTGGCCTGTGCGGTGGCGAGCGAGAGCAGATCGAGGATGCCCTTGCGCAGTGCCGGATAGGCTTCGTAGCTGATCGTGTTCGGTCCCTGCAGGATCATCTCGCGCGGCAGCAGCGAAGTGATCGGGGTGACCGTCTGCCCGTCGCGCAGGCCATAACCGATGCAGATCTGGTCCGGATTGCAGGGCAGCGGGATCATGTCGGCAAGACCGAACACGCCGGCCTTGGCGACTTCGCGACGAATCTGGCTCAGCAGCACGCGATTGGCGTCGGCCTCGAAGCCTTCGTTGCGGCCGGCATCCTGCACCGGCTGGAAGGTGACGCCGCGCACGCACGACCATGTCAGCGCGTGGCGGACGATCTCCGCAATCTCGCCATCGTTCACCCCGCGCTTCACCACGGCGACAAGCGTGGTGGAAAGGCCGACCCGATCCAGCGCCTCCAGCGCCTGCTGGCGGATTCGCGACAGGCGCGCGCCGCGTAGGTCCATCAACGCATCGTCGTTCAGCGAATCGAACTGAAGATAGACTTCGAGGCGCGGGGCGTAGCTCGCGAGCCGGTCGACGAAGGCCGGATCCTGCGCGATCCGTATGCCGTTGGTGTTGATCATGACGTGCGCACC
>BACX01000231.1 GCA_000333335.1 Sphingomonas-like bacterium B12
GCCGCGCGGCCCATCCTCTCCTTCGAGCCGGATCGCGATGCGATGGCGCGTGCCGTCGAACAGGCCGCTCGCCCAGGCGCGGCTGGTCGCGGCGACCGTCACGAACGGCCCGGCATGGGGCAGGAGCGCGGCGAGCAGGGCATCGCGCGGGCGGGTTGCGAACATGTGGGTCATCGGGCCATCTCCTCCTGAGCGTCGAGCCATGCGTGGATGCGGCGTTCGGTCGCGATGCGCGGCTCGCGGCCGTTGCGCAGATCGTGGACGAAGCGCGGATCGCCCACGACGCAGCGCCCGAAGGTCGACGGGCTGGTTCCCGTCAGCCGCAAATGGCGCTGGATTCGCGTGAGCAAATGCCTGGGCTGCATGGAAAATCCGGCCTCCTCCGGGGACTCGACGAACGCTGCTTTGATCCTGTTTTGTTCTTCAAATCCTACTTGTCTAGGATTTTTCCTATCGGTATGCTCGTCTCATGGTCGAAGACGTGCTTCCGGACGATCCGCGTGCGGTGCTCGATCGCCTGATCCGCGAACGGGGGGAGGATTGCGCCTCGCTCTCGCGGCTGATCGGCCGCAATCCGGCCTATGTGCAGCAGTTCATCCGGCGCGGCTCACCGCGTCGTCTGGCGGAGCCGGACCGGGCGCGGCTGGCCCGCTATTTCGGCGTGCCCGAGACATGGCTGGGTGCGCAGGCGCAACGGATGCCCGATCGGCCGGCGCTGCTCACCGTGCCGGTGCTCGATACCGCCGCGTCAGCCGGTCCGGGTGCGTTCGGTGACGACCGGCGGTCGGCGGCGGGCCTCGGTTTCTCGGAAGGCTGGCTCCGGCGCCTGCGCCGCCATGGCGGGACCGACGGGCTGTCGGTGATCGGCGTGCGCGGCGATTCGATGGTGCCGACGTTGGCTGACGGCGACGAGATCCTCGTCGACGAGACCGATCGCGAACGCTTGCGCGACGGCATCTACGTGCTGCGCGTGGACGGAGCGCTGATGGTCAAGCGGCTGGTGCGGGAGGGCGACGGCTTCGCGGTGAGGAGCGACAATCCGCGCGCCGATCCGGTCGATCTGGCGGGCGGCGTCGATGTGGTCGGCCGGGTGCTTTGGGCCGGCCGGCGCCTTTAACGGCCGGCGCGGCTCCGATCCCGCAGCCACAGCGCCACGGACACGGCGACGCCAAAGGCCAGTCCCACGAGCAGCCCGATGCTCGGCTGGCCCATCAGCCCGCCACCGATCGTGCCGACGAGGATGGCGACGGCGAGGATGAAGCCGCCTGCGCGCGGTGCGGGACGATCTGCCATGCCGGGCGTCTGCCACGCCGCGCGGTTCCGCGCCAGCCCCTCATGGTACCCGCCATGTTTACCCTTTTCCTTGGCAGCCGCCTTAACGGCCCTGGGGGTAGGAGCGTGCCCGGTCCCAGGGTGGAGGTTGCGTGCTCGAATCCATGCATTTCGTGATCGATCGCGAGGCCTATGACGGCGCCGAGCAGCTCATCGCGAGCTGCGGCGAGGCCGCGCTGNCCGAAGCCGCCGCGCGCGCCGAGCGCAGCCGCGATCTCGGCAACCATATCCATTACACCCGCTGGTGCCGGGTTGGNCGCGTCATCCTGCTGCTCGGCGATCCCGAGAGCGCGGGCACTTTGCACTAAGCCGAAAGGCCAGCTTCGCGCGCTTATCCGCGCTGGCATCGGACTCCGGCCCGCGCTAGGGTCCGGCCATGTTGCCTGCCGCCTCGCGGACCCGCGCCTCGCGCGCCTGTGCCGCGATCGTTCTTCTTGCCTGCCCCGTTGCGGCCCGCGGACAGGATGCGGCGCCCGCCCAGGTGAGCGATCCGGGCGCGCTCGATCCCAATTCGCCGATGGCGGCGATGCCCGACATGGGCGTCGACTGGCCCGATCTCGCTCAGCCCGATGCGCCGCTCGGCCAGCTTCCCACTGCACCCGGCGACCTGCCCCTGCTTGCCCCGGCGGCCCCCGATCTCGCGCCGAAAAGCAAGGACGCGAAGAAGGAAGCGAAGGTCGCCCAGACCACCGAGGCAACCGGCGAGCGCCGCTACACGCTCACCATAGATGGCCTGTCGGGCGTGCCCGACGCCGGCGAGATCAAGAGCCGGTTCGACGCGCTCTCCTCGCTCCAGCAGGCGGCTGGAAAGCCCGCCAACGTCGCCCAGATCGATCGCCGCGCGCGCGAGGATTCCGGGGTTCTGCGCGATCTGCTGCGCGCCTATGGCTATTACGATGCGGAGGTCGATGCCCGCGTCGGCAACCTCGCCGCGCCGACCACCAGCGGCGACACCCGCCTCGCGGTGACGATGGCGGTGGAGGTGGGGCCGGTCTACCGCTTCACCGATATCGCGCTGAACGGCGTCGCGCAGACCGAGGCGGACAGCGTCGCGCTGGTGCGTGCCTTCGCGGTGCGCAAGGGCGACGCGGTCAATGCCGACAAGGTGACGGCGGGCGTCGCGGCGCTGAAGGCGGAACTCGGCACCAAGGGCTATGCCTTCGCCACCGTGTCCGATCCCGACATCACGGTGGATCACGCCACGCACGAGGCGACGCTGGCGCTGACGGTCGATCCCGGCGAGAAGATGCGTTTCGGCGCCTTCCACATTTCGGGCACCAAGTTCGTGTTCGGCCCCAAGCACGTCCAGCTGCTGTCGCGCCTGCATCCGGGCGACGTCTACGACGCCGATCGCATCGAGGATCTGCGCCGCGCGCTGATCCAGACCGGGCTGGTCTCGGTCGCGCAGATCACGCCGGTGCGCACCGCCGATCCCAAGGTGGTCGATCTCGACGTGCATCTGGAACG
The DNA here is from genome assembly GCA_000333335.1 of Sphingomonas-like bacterium B12. GTDB lineage: Bacteria > Pseudomonadota > Alphaproteobacteria > Sphingomonadales > Sphingomonadaceae > Solisphingomonas. The sequence goes on from BACX01000231.1 coordinate 2,800, forward strand.
CGCGCCGCCGCGCACGATCGCCGGCACGCTGGGCTACGTCCAGGGATCGCGCATCACCGCGGGCCAGCTTGGCTATCTCAGCACCGAGACGGTGAGCACGCTCGGCTACGGCACCGGGCAGGGCGTCACCGCCGAGGTGGACTGGACGCACCGCAACCTGTTCCCGCCCGAAGGCAGCCGACGCTGCGCG
>BACX01000230.1 GCA_000333335.1 Sphingomonas-like bacterium B12
GCGATCCTTTCTACCANCCCACCTGCAGCATTACGGCCACCCCAGCCGCGCCGGCTTTATGGAGATCGAAAATCTCTGGAAGGCCCAGAATTGGGAACCGGAGACGCTGATCGGCCTCTACAAGAAGGCCGGCGCCCGTTATTTCACCGCGCTCGCCTGCCATCACGACAATCTCGATACCTTCGAGAGCAGCCATCACGCTTGGAACACCCTGCGCGTCGGCCCGAAGCGCGATATCGTCGGCACGTGGGAGAAGGTTGCGCGCGACGCCGGCCTGCGCTTCGGCGTCTCCAACCATGCCGCGCACAGCTGGCATTGGTGGCAGACCGCCTATGGCTACGATGCGGAGGGGCCGATGCGGGGCCAGCGCTACGATGCCTATCATCTCCGCAAGGATCAGGGTGCGGGCAAATGGTGGGAAGGCCTCGATCCTCAGGAGCTCTACAACGGGCCATATTATGCGCCGCCGGACGGCATCCGTTCGATCAAGGCGATGAACGCCTGGCATGAAGCGCGTGACGGCGTGTGGAGCGAGGCGGCACCGCCTGGCCCGCGCGGGCAGGCCTATGTCGCGAAATGGCTCGCCCGGCAGAAGGAGCTGGTCGCCAAATACCGGCCCGATCTCGTCTATTTTGACGATTACGGCCTGCCGCTGGGCCAAGCCGGGATCGAGGCGGCGGCCGATTATTACGATCGCGCGATCGAATGGCACGGATCGCCCGACGTCGTGCTGACCGGCAAGCAGCTCTCGCCCTATCAGCGTTACGGCATCGTCGAGGATGTCGAGCGCGGTTTCGCCGACGCGATCCGCCCCCACCCCTGGCAGACCGATACCTGCATCGGCAGCTGGTTCTACGATCGCCCGCTGGCCGAGCGCCATGGCTACAAGAGCGCCAAGCAGGTGGTGCAGCGCCTCTGCGACGTCGTCTCGAAGAACGGCAACCTGTTGCTCTCCGTGCCGCTGCGTGGCGACGGCACGCACGACAGCGACGAGGAGGCGATCCTCGCCGATCTCGCACGCTGGTTCGCGATCAACGGCGACGGCATCTACGGCACGCGGCCGTGGCGGACATTCGGGGAAGGCCCCAACGTGCCGCCCAAGGGGATGCAGAGCGAGGCCGAGATGAAGCCCTATACGGCCGAGGATATCCGCATCACCGCGAGCAACGGCGGCCTCAACCTCTTCCTGCTCGACTGGCCGGACGGAGAGGCCCGCATCGCCTGCCTCGGCCGCCGTGCGGCGGGCGGCGTGATCGAGCGGGTCACGCTGAACGGCGGCGGCCCGGTGACGTTCACACAGGACGAGGATGCGTTGCGCTTCACCCTAGCCGCCCCGATGACCGGCGCCTTCGTGCCGGGGCTGCGCATCGAGGGGCGCGGCTTGGCCTGATCCGCGAGGTCCATCTCCCGATCGCCGCTACGCGCAGGCGATCGGGAAATGTCCCGATCGTCGTCAGTCTTTTACGGTTGCTGGCGAGCGTGAAGATGCGCGCCGCTC
>BACX01000229.1 GCA_000333335.1 Sphingomonas-like bacterium B12
CTTCAGAAAGAGCGGCGGCTTCTGCCCCATGCCGACGCCCGGCGGGGTGCCGGTGGCGATTATGTCGCCGGGATGGAGCGTCATGAACTGGCTCAGGTAGCTGACGAGGAAGGCCGGCTTGTAGACCATCGTCGCGGTCGAGCCGTCCTGGTAGCGATGGCCGTTCACCTCCAGCCACATGGCGAGGTCGGTCGGATCGGCGATCTCATCGCGCGTCACCAGCCAAGGACCGATCGGTCCGAACGTGTCGCACCCCTTGCCCTTGTCCCAGGTGCCGTGCCGTTCGAGCTGATATTCGCGCTCGGACACGTCGTTGGTCAGGCAATAGCCGGCGATATACGCCTCGGCATCCGCCTCCTCGACATATTTGGCCCGCGTGCCGATGACGATGACGAGTTCCACCTCCCAATCGGTCTTGGTCGATCCGCGCGGCATGACCACGTCGTCGTTCGGGCCGATGATCGCGCTGGTCGCCTTGGTGAACAGGATCGGCTCGGGCGGGACGGTGGCACCCGTCTCGGCGGCATGATCCGAATAATTGAGGCCGATGCACAGGAACTTGCCAACCCTCCCCACGCACGGCCCGTAGCGGACCGGGCCATCGACCACGGGCAGGCTTGCAGGATCGATCGCGGCGAGGCCCGCCAGATCGTCCGCGCCAAGCACCTCACCGCTGATATCGGCGACATGACCCGAAAGATCGCGCAGCGCACCCTCGGCATCGATCAGGCCAGGCCGCTCGGCACCCGCCGCGCCGTATCGAACCAGTTTCATGTCTTGCTCCTCAGTTGATCCAGCCGCCGTCGATGACGTGCACCGCGCCCGTGGTGAAAGCGGATTCGTCGCTTGCGAGATAGAGCGCCAGCGCCGCGATCTCCTCAGGCCTGCCGAGCCGCCCCATGGGCTGGCGAGCGATGAACTGGCCGTGCGCGGCCTCATAATCGCCGGTGTCGCGCAGCCGCTGCTGGAGCGAAAGCGATTCCACNGTGCCGGGACAGATCGCGTTGCAGCGCACGCCCTGCCCCACGAAATCCGCTNGCACCGCCTTGGTGAGGCCGATCACGCCGGCCTTGGTGGCCCGTAGGCGAAGCGGTTGGGGATGC
>BACX01000228.1 GCA_000333335.1 Sphingomonas-like bacterium B12
CGGCATCGCCGCCGACTGGCCGTCGCTGGCGGAGCCGTTGCGGCAGGGCGTGATCCGCCTCGTCGCGCATCTCTACGCGCATCGCGACGCGGCGGACGATGCCGGGCCGCCCGCTGCCGTCGCCGCGCTATGGCGCCCGTATCGCCGGATGCGGCTGGCATGAGCGGCGAGTTGGCCGGCGCGCTCACCCGGCGCATCTCGATCCTGCGTCGCGCCGCCGATCGGGACGATCTCGGCGGGGCGAGCGGCGAGTGGGAGGTCGTGGCTGCCACCTGGGCGGCGCTGGAACCGATCGCGGCGGCGAGTTGGGGGGCGGGCGACCTGCCCGCCGCCACGCCGCGCTGGCGGGCGTTGCTGCGCGCGGGCGTCGATGCCGTGGCCGGTGACCGGCTGCAATGGCGCCTGCTGCTGCTCACCGTCCGCGCGGTCACGGCCGATCCCGCGACGCCCGATCGCATCGTCCTGACGCTGGAGGAGGATCGATGACCGATATCCGCCTGTCCCCCCGCCGTCGCGGCCGCTCTGGCCGGCGCCGAGGCGCGGGTCGCCGCCGCAATCTCGGCCGAGGTTCCGCCTGACGTGCGCGTCTCGCTCGATGAACGGGGCATCGCGCTGACCGGGCGCGACCTTGCTGTTCGCTCGCTCACCGACGCACGGCTGCGCGACTTCGCCGGGCTGGTGCGATGAGCACCGCCGCCGAAGCGCTCCAGCGCGCGCTGGTCGCCACGCTCCGCGCCTCGTCGCTGGCGGTGACCGGCATCCATGACGGTCCGCCCGCCGATGCCGTGTGTCCCTATGTCGCGATCTCCGACGGATCGACCATCGACTGGAGCCACAAATCCGGCCGGGGCCGCGAGCATCGCCTGTCGATCGCGGTCTGGGACGACGGAGCCTCGCCCGCCCGGCTTCACGCTCTGATGGCCGAGGCGGAGGATGTGATCGAGGCGATGCCGCGCGATCTCGACGGCCACCGCATCGCCAGCCTCGCCTTCCTGCGCGGCCGCATCGTCCGCGACCCGGACGGGCCGTGGGCGGGCCGCCTCGATTACCGCGTCCGCACTCTCGAAAACTGAGGAGACACCCTATGCCCGCAGAAAGCGGCAGCGCCTTCCTGCTCAAGATCGGCGATGGCACCGCCATGCCCGTCTACGCCACCGTCGCCGGCTTGCGTACCACGCAGCTCTCGATCGCCGGCGAGCAGGTGACGATCACCAACAAGGATAGCGGCGGGTGGCGCGAACTGCTCTCCGGCGCTGGCACGCGCAGCGTCTCGGTGGCGGGCAGCGGCGTGTTCACCGGATCGGCGGCCGAGGCGCGCCTCAAGGCCAACGCGCTCGCCGGCACGCTCGACGATTATCAGCTGAGCTTCGAGAGCGGCGAGACGATGCGGGGCCGCTTCCTGCTGACGAAGCTCGATTATTCGGGCGATTTCAACGGCGAGCGGGCCTACACCGTGGCGCTCGAATCCTCCGGTCCGGTGGTGTCGGCATGAGCGACATCGCCAACCCCGCGCCCAATCCCGCTCGGGGCGAAACCGCGCTTACCGTCGGCGACCAGACGCTGACCGTCCGCCCCAGCTTCCAGGCGCTGGTCGCCGCGGAGCAGCAGGTGGGGCCGCTCTTCGCGCTGGTCGAGCAGGCCGCCGCCGGCAAGCTGACGCTGGCCGATACTATCACGCTGATCTTCCACTGCCTCGTCGGCAAGCCCGACACGCTCACCAGCGAGAGCTTCGGGGAGCAGGTGGTGGAGGCCGGCATCGCCGTGCTGACGCCGGTGCTGCGCACCCTGCTCGGCCAGATCGTGAAGGGGCTGTGATCCTCTTCGCCGACAGCGCGGTGCGCCTTGCCGGGCTGGCGGGCGCGCTCGCCGGCTGGCGGCCGGGCGAGTTCTGGCGCGCCACCCCGGCCGAGCTGGAGGCGGTGCTGGCGGCGCTCGCCGGGCCGGCCGGAGACGCACCCCCCGACGCCGCGACAATGGCGGCGCTGAAGGAGCAATTCCCCGATGGATGAAACGGTAGAGACGCTGATGATCGGCGTGCGCGCCGACACGCAGGCCTTTGCGGCGGATACGGCGGCGATGCAGGCGTCGTTGCAGGGCTCGCTCGGCACCGGCGCGGATCGCGCGGCGACGCTGATCGAGAATGGCCTCGCACGGGCCGTGCGATCGGGCAAGCTCGGCTTCGACGATCTCGAACGGACCGCGCTGTCGGTGCTGGCGGGCATCGCGGCGCAGGCGGTGAAGGGCGGCATCGCCTCGCTGCTCGGTGGCGGAAGTTCGGGAGGCGGGCTGGTGTCGCTCGGCACCGGCCTGCTGACCTCGCTGCTCGGCTCGCCCGGCCGCGCCACCGGCGGACCGGTCTCGCCGGGGCGGCCCTACATGGTCGGCGAGCAGGGGCCGGAGCTGTTCGTGCCGACCTCGGCAGGCAGCATCGCCGCGGCCTCTTCCGCCCCGGCGCGCGATGTGCGCGTGGCGATCAGCATCAACGCGCCGACCGGCAGCGAGCCGCGCGCGCTGGCGCAATCGAGCCGGCAGGTGGCGCGCGCCGTCTCCCGCGCGCTCGCGCAGGCGGATCGCTGAGATGGGCTGGTGGCTGGCGGGTGACGCCGACGGGGACCGCGCGCGCAAACAGGCGGGCGGTTGGATCAAGCGTTTCGATCCGCGTTTCTGGACGGTCAACTTCCCGCGCCCGATGATGGCGGCGGTGACCACGACGGCGCCCGACTCCCTGCGCGTCGATGCGGTCTTCTACGGGAGCGACGATCTCGCCGGGCTGATCTGGGGAGCGGAAGACCGGATCGACCATCCGCTCCATCGCTACGAGACGGCGCGCGATTTTCGGCAGTGCGCGCTCCGCTTCCGGTGGCGCTCGTCCGGGCTGATGCCGCTCGATGCCATCGATGGCCCGACGCTGACGATCGAGGGGCGCGACACCTCGGGCGCGCCGCGGAGCTGGTATGTCCGCCTGTGGAACTATGCGGACGGTTCGCCCGAGGATGCGACCATCACGCTCGATTTCGGGGCGATGACCGGCGGTTTCGCGCTGCCGGCCGATGCGGATCCGGTGTGGGCCGGCGACATCGACCGGCTGTTCCTCTCGCTGGTGCCGCCCTCCTATACCGGCGTCGCGGGCGATCTCGCGGCCCCGGTCGAGGCCTGGGTTGAGCTGACCGACATGGCGAGCGACGGCGCCGGATCGACACTGGCGATCGGCGACGGGCTGGTGCCGCCGCACGGGCTGATGATCGCCACCGGCTATGACGATGCCTACAACCAGACGCCGGCGCGGGTGCTGCGCCAGATCCTCGCGCTCGGCTATCGCGGTGCGATCGACCATTATGTCGGCATGAGCCACTATTTCCGTCTGGAGGCGGTGGCGGGTGCCGGGCACCTGGTCAGTCTCGCGGGCGGAACGCTGAATGTCGCGGCCGAGGCCTGGCACCGCGATTTCCTCGCTCGGGCGTCGGGCCTCGGCTTCGAGGTGATCCTCGCGCTCTCGTACGAATTGCTCGACCAGCATTGCTGGAACGACTGGAAGCAGCGGGCGGCGGACGGTTCTCCGGCGCTGACCGGGTGGGATCCGCCCTCGACCTTGCTGTCTCCCGCAAGCGTACCGGGCATGTCCTATCTGCGGACGGTGGCGACGGCCTTCGCGACGCTGGCTGCGGCGGCCGGACCGGTGCGCTTCCAGATCGGCGAGCCGTGGTGGTGGACGCGCGCCGACGGCACGATCTGTCTGCACGACGATGCCGCCGGCCCCACACTCGGGCCGGATGCCGATCGCGTG
>BACX01000227.1 GCA_000333335.1 Sphingomonas-like bacterium B12
ATTTCCGCGCTCGTAAGGGGACGGCCCGGTAGTCCCGGCCTGCGGAGCGGCGGCGTGAACGACCGCCCGCCAACAAGAACAAGAGAAGGAGACCTTCCGCTTGACCACCCGTATCGAAGACATTCCCGCCATTCTGGACGAGCTGATCGAGCGTCACGAGGCTTCGGTCACCAATCTGCGCCATGCGATCGCGGCCTTCATGGCCGACGGCAAGCTGCCCGAGGGGGTCAGCCGGGGTCGCGGCCAGTTCGCCTATCCCGAGCTGCGCGTCGATTACGAGGCGACCGGCCCGATCCCGCGCTTCACCCGCGCCTTCGCCCGCCTCAACCAGTCCGGCAGCTACGCCACCTCGATCACCCGCCCGCGCATGTTCCGCCAGTATCTGGAGGAGCAGCTGCGCCTGCTGGTGCGCGACTACAAGGTGCGGCTGTCGGTCGGCCTTTCCGAGCAGGAGATTCCGTATCCGTACGTGCTCGACGGCAGCGAGGAACTGAGCATCGACGGCGTGCAGGCGAGCGAGCTGGCGCGTTTCTTCCCGGCCGTCCGCCTGCACGACATCGGCGACGAGATCGCCGACGGCCTGTTCGCCTTCGAGCATGATCCGACCCGACCGCTTTCCCTGTTCGAGGGGCCGCGCGTCGATTTCTCGCTGGCGCGGCTCAAGCATTACAGCGGCACGCCGGCCGAGGATTTCCGGCCCTACATCCTGTTCACCAACTATATCCGCTACGTCGACGAGTTCGTCGCCTGGGCACTCGCCGAACTGCGCCGGCCGGACAGCCCCTACGAGGCTTTGTCGGTGGCGGGCGGCGTGCTGATCACGCGCGAGACGCCCGATGCCGAGCGCGCCATCGCCGAGGCGCCGTGGCGCAAGGTGCAGATGCCGGCCTATCACCTGATCGGCCCGAACGGGGCGGGGGTGACGCTGGTGAACATCGGCGTCGGCCCGTCCAACGCCAAGACGATCTGCGACCATCTCGCGGTGCTGCGCCCGCAGGCGTGGCTGATGATCGGCCATTGCGGCGGCCTGCGCCCCTCACAGACGATCGGCGACTATGTGCTGGCCCACGCATATCTGCGCGACGATCATGTGCTGGATGACGTGCTGCCGGTCGAAATCCCGATCCCGCCGATCGCCGAGGTGCAGCAGGCGCTGTTCGCGGCGGCCGAGAAGGTGTCGGGTGAAACGGGTGACGAGCTGAAGCGGCGGCTGCGCACCGGCACCGTCGTGACCACCGACGATCGCAACTGGGAACTGCGCTATTCGCTGTCCGCGCTGCGCTTCAACCAATCGCGCGCCGTCGCCATCGACATGGAGAGCGCCACCATCGCCGCGCAGGGCTATCGCTTCCGCGTGCCCTACGGGACTTTGCTGTGCGTGTCGGACAAGCCGATCCACGGCGAGATCAAGCTGCCGGGGCAGGCCAACCGCTTCTACGAGCGCGCCATCTCGCAGCATCTCAGGATCGGGCTGGAGACGATCGAGCTGTTGCGCGCGGAAGGCGGCAAGCTCCACTCGCGGAAACTGCGCAGCTTCGACGAGCCGCCGTTCCGTTAAATCCTCATCCTCCCTACGCGAAGCGTGGGGAGGGGGACCATGCGAAGCATCGTGGAGGGGGCACGCGCTGGGCATCTTCCCCTCCACCGCCTTCGGCGGTCCCCCTCCCCATCTGATGGGGAGGATAAAGGTCAGCCGACGAACGCCCGCTCGATCACGTAGTCGCCCGGCGCGGCGTTCGAGCCTTCCTTGAAGCCGAGCGAATCGAGCATCGCCGCCTGCTCCTTGATCATCGCCATCGATCCGCACAGCATGATGCGATCCTGCGTCGGATCGAGCTGGAGCGGGCCGGTGACCGGTGCCTTGAACAGGGTGCCGTCCTCGAACAAAGTCCCGATGCGCGCGGTGGTGTGGAACGGCTCGCGCGTGACGGTCGGCACGTAGTGCAGCTGGAGCAGCGCCTGATCCTGAACCAGCGGATCGCCGGCCAGCTGGCCCTCCAGCACGTCGCGATAGGCGAGGTCGCTCACCCGGCGCACCGAGTGGACCACCACGATCTGCGAGAATTGCTCGTACAGGTCCGGATCGCGGATCAGCGACATGAACGGCGCGAGGCCGGTGCCGGTGGCGAGCAGGAAGAGGCGGCGGCCGGGCAACAGCGCGTCGGTGACGAGCGTGCCGGTCGGCTTGCGGCCGAGGAACACCGCGTCGCCTTCCTTGATGCCCTGCAGGCGCGAGGTCAGCGGGCCGTCCGGCACCTTGATCGAGAGGAATTCCAGCGTCTCGTCATAGGACGGGCTGGCGATCGAATAAGCGCGCAGCAGCGGGCGCTGGCCGTCGGGCAGGCCCAGCATCACGAACTCGCCCGAGCGGAAGCGGAAGCTCGCGGGCCGCGTGATCGAGAAACTGAACAGGTGCTCGTTCCAGTGATGGACGCGCGTCACCGTCTCGACGCTGAGCGCACCGGTCGGTTCAAGGGCGTGGCGATCACTCACTGATACTTCTCCGTTGAGAGGCGGGCGGGCCTCGATCTATCGCTATTGCGGATAACTCGCAATAAACATGGGTGCACCGCAGCGTAATGACAGCGCTTCGTTCGGAAAGCCAGTGTTGTTCGCTATAGGGGCACAAACCCCACCTTGTATATAACCAATAAGTTATATAATGAAATCGGTATGGAAGATGCGCTGAGCCTGAAACTGAATGCGCTGGCCGATCCGACACGGCGAGCGATCCTCGCTCGGCTGGCGCTGGGCGAGGCGACGGTGGCCGAACTGGGTCGCCCCTTCGCGATCAGCCAGCCGGCGATTTCCCGCCATTTGAAGGTACTGGAGGCGGCCGGACTGATCGAGACGGCACAGGCCGCGCAGGCTCGGCCGCGGCGGCTCAAGGCCGGCGCGCTCAAGGAACCGGCCGACTGGATCGCGGGCATCGCGTCGCTGTGGTCGGACAGTTTCGACCGGCTCGACGCGATGCTCGCCGAGGACATCGAGAAAGAGAGGGAGAATGATCATGGCGCCTGAATTTCGAATCACCCGCCGCTTCGCCGCGCCCCGCGATCGGGTGTGGGATGCGTGGACCCGGCCCGAACAGCTGGCGCGCTGGTTCGGGCCGAAGGGCGTGACCACCACCGTGCTGAGCTTCGATCTTCGGCCCGGCGGCGGCCTGCACGCGCGGATGGAGTCGGCGGACGGCGGCGCGATGTGGGCGCGCTTCGTCTATCGCGAGGTCGCGGTGCCGGAGACGTTGGTGTGGGAGCATGGCTTCGCCGACGAGGCGGGCGCCTTCACCGCGTCGCCCTTCGGCGGGCCATGGCCGCTGCGCCTGCTGACCACCGTGCGGTTCGAGGATGAGGAGGAGGGCGACGCTACTCGCCTCACCCTGAGCTGGGTGCCGCTGGAGGCGACGCCCGAGGAAGAGACCGCCTTCGCCGTGATGATGGAATCGATGACCGGCGGCTGGTCCGGCAGCTTCGATCAGCTCGACGCCTTTCTGGCGGACGACGCCTAGCTCCTCGCGATCCGGCTTGCATGGCGCGCCCGGTCATGATTCCATCCGCCCGAACGGTGGGGAGGCGAACATGCGGATACGGATTGCGATGCTGATGCTGGCGGCGGGCCTTGCGGTCGCGGCGCCGGCCGACGCGCAGCTGGAAGGCTTGCTCGGCGGTGGCAAGAGCGGCGGCGGTGGACTCGGCGGATTGGGCGGCCTGGGCGGAGGCGCGGGCCTGTTGGGCGGCGGCGTCTCGCAGATCGGCGCGGGCAATGCGGCCGGGCTGCTCGGCTATTGCGTGAAGCGCAAGTATCTGGGTGGCGGCGATGCCCGCTCTATCCTCGGCAAGCTGACCGGCAAGCCGGGCGTGCTCGGATCGAAAGGTTATGTCGCCGGGCAGGACGGCAAGCTCGTCACCAAACAGGGCACCTTCTCGCTCGATGGCGTGAAGGACAAGGTGAAGGGCAAGGTCTGCGACATGGTGCTGGACCATGCGCAGGGCTTCATCGGGCGGTAGGCTCGATCATCCTCCCTGCGCGAAGCGTGGGGAGGGGGACCGCCGGCCGCACGCCGGTGGTGGAGGAGCAGGCGTTGCGCATTTTCCCCTCCACCATCCTGCGGATGGTCCCCCTCCCCATCTGCGATGGGGAGGATGTTCAGGACGGCGGCAGATCCTTGCCCGCCAGCGGCCGGACGTCGTGGAGCAGCGCCTCGAAGGCGTGGCCCGGCTCCTCGATCATCGGCAGGTGGGCGGAGCGGTCGAACCAGACGATCCGCTTCGACGGTGCCTTCAGCCGCCCCAGCCAGTCGGCGGCGATCCGCGGCGGCGTGGTGGTGTCGTGGCGGCCGAGGAACAGGATCACCGGCACGTTCAGCGTTCTTAGGTTCTCGAACGAGAGCGTCGCCAGCCTCGGCCACATCGTGCTCATCGTGAAGTCGCTGCTGGCGTCCCATGCCTTGCGATCGGCCAGCCCGTATTCGGGCGAGAGCCGGCCGATGTGGATGTAATAGTCGCTGTCGCGCCGATTGTAGCCGAGGCCTCCGTAATAGACCGACCATTTGCGCTCGATCCCGGTCTTGGCGAGATCGAGATGATCGGGCGCGGGGTAGGGGGCGATGCCCTCCAGCTCCTTCACCGCCTGATCGTTGTGGTCGGCCTTCGCCTGCGCCAGCACCTGCGCGTAGCTCTGCGTCTCGTTCTGCTGGAAGTCGATGAGCTGGCCCATGCCGACATAGGCGTAGAGCAGGTCCGGCCGCTTCGCCGCCACCGCCAATCCCACCGCCGAGCCCCAGCTGTGGCCCAGCACGAAGATCCTGCGTTTGCCGTAGCGCTTCCGAAGCAGTTCGATCAGTTCGATCGCGTCGTCCCGATATCGGTCCGGCGTGAGAGTGGAGCGCATCGCCTCCGGATCGTTGAGCGTGAAGGACTTGCCGGCGGCGCGCTGGTCCCATTGCACCACGGTGAACGCGTCCTCCCACGGCCGCTGGAACGACCAGGAGATGGGCAGCTCGACCGAGGCCGGGCCGCCATGGATGTAGAGCAGGATCGGGTTGCGTCGGTCGGCGCCCCGCACGCTGACATATTGGCGCGCCCCGCCGAGCGTCGCGATGAAGCTCTCCTGCACGCCGTTCGGGCTGACGATCTTGTCGAAATCGGCAACGAGGGCGCGGCCGGGCGAGTAGCTGTCCTGCTCCGGAGCGGACGCGATCGGCTCGATCGTCTGCGCGGCGGCGGGCAGCGCCAGGCCGATCGCGGCGAGCGCGGTGATGATGCGACGATACGCCATGGTCCTCTCCACTGTATTATGTCAGTAAATCACTTCGCAGGAACGGATGCAACCCGCGCCGGATGCTGCTAGGCGCGCGCTCATGCTTTCCTATCGCGACATCACGATCCGGCTCGGCGGCCGGGCGATCATCGAGAATGCCAGCGCGGCGATCCCGCCAAGGGCGCGTGTCGGCTTCATCGGCCGCAACGGCGCCGGCAAGTCGACGCTGATGAAGGCGATCGCCGGGATGCTGGAGTCCGACACCGGCGCGATCGACATGCCCAAGGGCGCGCGCTTCGGCTATCTGCGGCAGGATGCGCCGGGCGGCCCCGTCTCCGCATTCGACACGGTGCTGGAGGCGGACACCGAGCGCGCCGCGTTGCTCACCGAGGCGGAGACCGAGACCGATCCGGACCGGCTCGGCCACATCTACGAGCGGCTCGACCAGATCGACGCCTATACCGCCCCGGCGCGCGCGGGCGTGATCCTGAAGGGCCTCGGCTTCGACGACGCGGCGCAGGCGCGCCCGATGGAGAGCTTCTCGGGCGGCTGGCGGATGCGCGTGGCGCTGGCGAGCCTGCTGTTCACCAACCCCGACATCCTGCTGCTCGACGAGCCTTCGAACCACCTCGATCTGGAGGCGGTGATGTGGCTGGAGGGATTCCTGCGTGCCTATCGCGGCACGATCCTGCTGATCAGCCACGAGCGCGACCTGCTCAACAATGTGGCGGACCACATCCTCCACCTCGATCGCGGGCAGACCACGCTCTACGTCGGCGGCTACGATTCGTTCGAGCGGCAGCGGGCGGAGCGGCTGGCGCAGCAGGCCTCGGCGCGCGAGAAGCAGCTGGCCGAGCGCGAGAAACTGCAGGCCTTCGTCGATCGCTGGAAGGCCAAGGCGTCCAAGGCCAAGCAGGCCCAGAGCCGCGTCAAGGCGCTCGCCCGGATGCAGCCGATCGCGGCGGTGGCGGAGGATCCGTCGCTCAGCTTCGGCTTCCCCAATCCGGAAGGGTTGCGCCCGCCGCTGCTGACGCTGGACAAGGCGGCGGTGGGGTATGAGGCAGGCAAGCCGATCCTGCGCAATGTCGGGCTCAGGCTCGATCCCGACGACCGCATCGCGCTGCTCGGCCGCAACGGCAACGGCAAGTCGACGCTCGCCAAGCTGATCGCCGGCGAGCTGACGACGATGGAGGGGGCGATGAACACCGCCTCCAAGATGTCGGTGGGCTACTTCACCCAGTATCAGGTCGAGGAGCTGGACCCGGACGATACCCCGGTCGACCATATGGGCCGGATGCTGAAAGGCGCGACGCCGGGCGCGGTGCGTAACCATCTCGGCCGCTTCGGCTTTTCGGGCGACAAGGCGGTCACCAAGACGGGCAAGCTGTCCGGCGGCGAGCGAGCGCGCCTCGCGTTGGCGCTGGTCACCCACGCGGCGCCCCACCTGCTGATCCTCGACGAGCCGACCAACCACTTGGACGTCGATACCCGCGAGGCGCTGGTGCAGGCGCTGGCCGAGTATCGCGGCGCGGTGGTGGTGGTGAGCCACGACCGGCACATGCTGGAGATGGTCGCCGACCGTCTCTTCCTGGTCGACAACGGCACCGCGACCGAGTTTGACGGGACGATCGAGGATTATGCCAAGCTGATCGTCTCGGGTGGCGGCGATGCGAGCAAGGCCGATTCGCCTACCGGTTCGAAGAAGGAGGATCGCAAGGCGGCGGCCGAGCGGCGCGAGGCGACGGCGGCCATCCGCAAGAAGGTGAAGGAGGCCGAGGCTGAGATCCAGCGGCTGGCCAAGGCACTGGCCGACATCGACCTCGCGCTGGCGGGTTCTCCGCCGGCCTCGCTCAAGCTGATGACGATGGGCCAACTGATGAAGCGGCGCGGCGACGTCGAGAAGCTGCAGGAGGCCGTCGAGGCGGAATGGATGGAAGCCAGCGAGGCGCTGGAGGCGTCCGTCTAATAACCATATACGCACTTTTCTATTGACATCGCAGCGCTCATCTGGCACAAGGTGAGCACGCTGAGAAATTGCGTCGAAGGGCCGGGCGGTGGCGACACCGTTTCCGGCCCTCGACGTGTCTGGAGGGGGTGATGGCCAGCAAGGGCAAGCCGAAGACGCGCTGGAGCCGGGAACGCGGGATCGCGTTCCTCGAACATCTGGCGCTGAGCAGCAATGTCGCGGCGTCGGAACGGGTCGCGCGGCTGCCGCGTGGCGCGGCCTATCGCCAGCGTCGCAAGGATGCGGATTTCGCGCGGGCCTGGGACGAGGCGTTGCGCGAGGGCTATGGCCGGCTGGAAGCGGCGATGCTCGATCGCGCGATCAATGGTGTCAAGGTGGTGAAGGCCTTCGCCAACGGCGTGACGGAAACGAAGCTGGAATTTTCGGAGCGCATCCAGATGCTGCTCTACAACGCGCACCGTGAACGTGTCCTCGGGCCGGCGGCGCCCGGCGCGGAAAGCGCCCGCGAGCGGCTCGCCGCCAAGCTCGCCGAGATGAACCGGAGAGCAGGCGATGAAGGCTGAGGCCCCGGACGCCGCCGCCGTCGCCGCGCTGGACGATGCGGACCGGGCCGCGCTGATCGGCGCTCTCGCCGAAGAAGATGCGATCGCCATGCTGGCGGACTGGCGTTTCTGGGCGCGACCCTCGCAATTGCCGCCGCCCGGCGACTGGCGGATCTGGCTGGTGATGGCGGGGCGCGGTTTCGGCAAGACGCGCGCCGGCGCGGAATGGGTGCGCGGGATCGCCGAAGCCGATCCGCAGGCCCGGATCGCGCTGGTCGGGGCGACGACCGCCGATGTGCGCCGCGTGATGATCGAGGGCGAGAGCGGGTTGCTCGGCATCGCGCCTGCGGGATGTCGTCCGCGCTGGGAACCGTCGCTGGCGCGATTGCGCTGGCCGAACGGCGCCGAGGCGCGGCTCTTTTCGGCGAGTGAGCCGGAGGCGCTGCGTGGGCCGCAGCATAGCCACGCCTGGTGTGACGAGATCGCCAAATGGGCGAACGGGCAGGAGACCTGGGACAATCTGATGCTGGGCCTGCGCCTGGGGAGCCTGCCGCGCGTGACGGTGACGACCACGCCGCGTCCGGTCCCGCTGCTGCGCGGGCTGATCGGCCGCGACGATGTCGTGGTGACGGGCGGGCGGACGCACGACAACCGGCAGCATCTCCCGCCCGGCTTCCTGGCAGCCGTGACGGCCGACTATGCCGGCACCCGACTCGGCCGTCAGGAACTGGATGGAGAACTGATTGAGGAGGTCGAGGGGGCGCTCTGGCCCCGCGCGCTGATCGAGCGGTGTCGGGTGCGCGAGGCGTCGGCAATGGTGCGCGTCGTGATCGGTGTCGATCCGCCGGCCGGCGCCGGGGCGGGATCGGACGCCTGCGGGATCGTCGTCGCCGCGCTGGGCCGTGACGGGATCGGCTATGTGATCGAGGATGCCAGCGTGCAGGGCCTCGCGCCCGAGGGCTGGGCGGCGGCGGTCGTGTCCGCCGCGCATCGCCACGGCGCGGATCGCGTCATCGCCGAGGCCAACAACGGCGGCGCGATGGTGGAGAGCGTGCTGCGCGCCAGTGATGCGGGCCTCCCGGTGCGGCTGGTTCACGCTTCGCGCGGCAAGGTCGCGCGGGCTGAGCCGGTGTCGGTGCTCTACGAGCGCGGGCAGGTACAGCACGTCGGCGCCTTCCCGGCGCTGGAGGACGAACTCGCCGGCTTCACGCTGGACGGCGGCTATCAGGGATCGGGCCGCTCGCCCGATCGCGCCGACGCTTTGGTCTGGGCGCTGACCGCCCTGCTGCTGGAGCGGCGCTGGCGGCCGGGTTTGAAGCTGCTCTAAATACCGGACTTCTTTCGGGAGACATCCATGCGCTTGTTCAATTTCAGGCCCGCGCGGGCGACCGCGCGGCCGGCGCTGACGCGCGCCTTCGGTTCGGTGCCGGCGCCGCATGGCGACTGGCCGTCGGGCTACGAGGCGCAGGTGCGCGCCGCCTATCTCGCCAACGCCGTCGCCCAGCGCGCGGTCAGGATCGTGGCGGAGGGGGCGGGGAGCGTCACCATCGATGTGACGCCGGACGACCATGCGGCGGCGGCGCTGCTGTCTGGCAACCTCGTCGAGACGATCGCGACCCACCTGCTGCTCCACGGCAATGCCTATGTGCAGGTCGTCGGCGATGCGGACGGGATGCCGGCGATGCTCTTCCCGCTCCGGCCCGAGCGGGTGACGGTGGAGCCGGACGCGAGCGGCTGGCCCGCCGCCTACGTCTACCGCGCCGCCGGTCAGACACTGCGCGTGCCGGTGCGCACGGCGGACGGGCGGCCGGGGCTGGTCCATGTCCGCGCCACCCACCCGCTCGACGATCATTACGGGCTGGGGAGCCTCGGCGCCGCATCCGGCCCGGTGGCGATCCACAATGCCGCGACGCGCTGGAACAAGGCGCTGCTCGACAATGCCGCGCGGCCTTCGGGTGCCCTGGTCTACGAGCCGGGCGAGCCGGGTGCTACGCTGACGGCCGAGCAACTCGACCGGCTGCGCGCGGAGATGGAGGCGAGCTTCGCCGGTTCCGGCAATGCGGGCCGGCCGATGCTGCTGGAGGGCGGGCTGAAGTGGCAGGCGCTGAGCCTGACGCCCGCCGACATGGACTTCATCAACCTGAAGGCCGCCGCCGCGCGCGAGATCGCGCTGGCCTTCGGGGTGCCGCCGATGCTGCTCGGCCTGCCCGGTGACAACACCTATGCCAATTATTCGGAGGCCAATCGCGCGCTCTGGCGGCTGACCATCCTGCCGCTGGCCAACAAGATCGTCGCGGCACTGGCGGATGCGCTCGGGGCGTGGTGGCCGGATCTCGCACTGGCGATCGACCTGGATTCGATCCCTGCATTGGCCAGCGACCGCGCGGCGCTCTGGGCGCAGCTCGCCGACGCCGATTTCCTGAGCGATGACGAGAAACGCCAGATGCTCGGCTTCGCGCCGAGGGAGACGGTATCGTGATCGCCGAGACCGAAACCGCTTTGCTCGCGCGGCTCGTCGAGCAGGGACGGGGCGAGGGCGCCGACCTGCTGACGCTGCGCGCGCTCGCCGAGGAGGCGAGCGAGGCGGGGGCGGCGCGGGCGCTGGAGCGGCTCGGCCTCGCCGATCCCTCCGCGCGCGCTGACCTCGACGAGCTGCGCGAACTGCTCTCCGCCTGGCGCGACGCCAAGCGCACCGCGCGCGACGCGGTGGTGGCGTGGGTGGTGCGGATCGTGCTGGCGCTGGTCATGCTCGGCATGGCGGTGAAGCTCGGCCTCGTGCCGCTGGTGCGGCAATGAGCTTGCGCTTCGCTGGCTATGCCGCGCTGTTCGACACGATCGATCGCGGCGGGGACGTGATCCGCAAGGGGGCCTTCGCCCGCGCCATCGCATCCGGGCGGAGCGTGCCGTTGCTCTGGCAGCACCGCCCAGAACGCCCGATCGGCCGCATCGAGAGCATCGCCGAGGACGGGCGCGGTTTGCGCGTGATCGGCCGGCTCACTCCCGATGCCGGAAACGAGGCGGCGGCCCTGCTGCGTGATGGCGCGGTGGGCGGGCTGAGCCTTCGGATACGGGGGCTTGCCAAGGAGCCGCGCCACCATGGCCGTACGCTCACCGATCTCGATCTGGTCGAGGTCTCGCTGGTGACCTTCCCGATGCAGCCCGGCGCACGGGTTCATGCCGTCCACGAGGAGGACAAGAATGTCTGAGGAGAACATGATGTACGAGACCAAGAACGATCCGCTGGAGGCGAGCTTCGTCGGCGCCGACGATATCGCCGAGCTGCGCGCCGGCATGGCGGACCTGAAGGCCAAGCTCGACGCCGGCACAATCGCCGCCGCCCGCGCGCCGCTTTCGGGTGCCGCCGCGCCCGAGACCAAGCAGTTCGTCGATCGCTACCTGCGCCACGGCAATGCCGCCGGCATCGAGGTGAAGGCGATCGACGGCAGCGCCGATTCCACGGGCGGCTATGCCGTGCCGCAGGAGATCGACACGCAGATCGCCGCGACGCTCAAGTCGATCTCGCCGATCCGCGGCATCGCCAATGTCGTGACGGTGGGTTCGGCGGGTTATCGCAAGCTGGTGACGTCGGGCGGCACGACCTCGGGCTGGGCGGCGGAGGACGCCGCGCGGGCCGAGACGGGCACGCCGGTGTTCAACGAGGTGGCGCCGCCGATGGGCGACCTGTTCGCCAACCCGGCGGCGACGCAGGCGATGCTCGACGACGCGGCGTTCGACCTCGAAGCGTGGCTGGCCGGCGAGATCGCGATGGAGTTCGCCCGTGCCGAGGGGGCGGCGTTCGTCAACGGCGACGGCGTCAACAAGCCGAAGGGCTTTCTCCAGTCGCCGAAGAGCGATGCGGAGGACGGAACCCGCCCGTTCGGCACGCTTCAGTACCTGCCGACGGGCGTCGACGGCGCCTTCCCGGCGAGCGAGCCGGAGGATCTGCTGGTCGATCTCGTCCAGTCGCTGCGCGCGCCCTATCGGCAGGGGGCGGTGTTTGTGATGAACGCCGCGACGCTCGCCACCATCCGCAAGATGAAGACGGCGGAGGGCCAGTTCCTCTGGTCGCCGGGCCTCGTCGCGGGCCAGCCCGATACGCTGCTTGGCTATCCGGTGGTCGAGGCGGAGGACATGCCCGATGTCGGCAGCGGCACCACCCCGATCGCGTTCGGCAACTTCAACGCCGGCTATCTGATCGCCGAGCGCGGCGAGACGGCGATCCTGCGCGATCCGTTCAGCCACAAGCCCTTCGTCCATTTCTACGCGACCCGCCGGATCGGCGGCACGGTCGCCAATTCGGAGGCGATCAAGCTGATCAGATTCTCGGCGTCCTGATCCCCTTTCCGCCGAGACTGCCTGGCCCGCGCGACGCCGTTCGCGCGGGCCTTTTTCTTTCCCGCCTTTGCCGGAGACCGCCGCCATGCTGACCAAGTGCGTGCACGCCACGCTCGATTATGCCGTGGAGTGGCCGCGCGCGCGGCTGCTCGGCGTTCCGATCGAGGAGAGCGCCTGGACCTGTCGCCCCGAGGGGCTGACTATCGAACCGCGCGAGTCCGGATGTGGCCTCACCGCCGTTCGGATTTCGGGCGGCGAGCGGGGCGTCGCCTACCGCCTCACCAACCGCGTGACGCTGGCCGACGACCGGACGCTCGCGCGCAGCCTCGATCTGGAGGCGCCATGATGGGGGCGCCTGCCGAAGCCGTGGCGGATGCCAAGGCGTATCTCAGGATCGACGGCGCGGACGAGGATGCGCTGCTGACGACGCTCTGCGGCGCGGCGATCGGGCTGTGTGAGCGCTTCACCGGGCTGACCCTGCTTTTC
>BACX01000226.1 GCA_000333335.1 Sphingomonas-like bacterium B12
TATGTTCTCTTTTTGTTCTGGTGTAAGCGGTGTCCGTTTCCGCCGTTTGCCGCCCGTTTTCCTCGCCTCGGCGTGAAATCGTCGAAAATGTGCCGCACGGTTGCATTTGCCTTGCCGTCCCGCTAAGGGGCCGCCCATCCCACACGCGGGGCGACATAGCCCGGTGCCGGCATGTGCTGGTTCCTGCCCCGCGGAGGTTCAACCGGAAGGAGATATCCCTATGGCGGCACCGTCCGTCTCGATGCATCAGCTGCTCGACGTTGGCGCGCACTTCGGTCACCAGACCCACCGCTGGAACCCGAAGATGAAGCCCTACATCTTCGGCGATCGCAACGGCGTCCACATCATCGCCGATAGCCCTCCCGTCGATATAATTGCTCCATCGCATTCGTGGACATTGGCCGGCGCGTGGATCGGACAGATGGAAAGAGTAGATCGATCTTTCCGGTTAGGCGATACAAAGCCCGAAGGGTCGCTACAGTCTCTCGGGCCAACGGGACGTCGTGCTCGAAAGCGTCTTCGCTTTTGTCATTGAGTTCGAGTTTCATCCTCGCCGCCGGAATGCGCCAAACCGCTTCTGGCGCAGGCTTTTCTGGATCGCTCCAATCGATCTCTTCGAACTCACCCCACCGCGCTTCGCACAAGACGGCGGCGCGCACCGCGGTGAGTGCAAGCAACCGGGATCCAAGCTTCGTGGCCGGATTGGCGGTAGATTCATCGATCGTCCGCTGCAGCTTGATGAGTTCGGAGAGGTCAGTGATGGCTGGCTGCTTGCGCCGGCCAACGATTGGCCTCAGCGCTTTTCCTACCACGGCCGCCGGATCGTGTGGGACCAGTCCCTCAGATATTGCGTAGACGAACACCGCCGATACATATTCGCGGACCCGCTTCGCGGTATCGATTGACCCGCGCCTTTCGATTTTCCGGAGCATCTGAAGGATCATCGGCCCGTCGATGTCCGCAAGAGGAAGGGTGCCCAGGTTGGGGAATACATCACGTTCCAGTGCCTGGATCAGCTTTCTTGCGTATTTCGGCGACCAGCGGGATTTCTGCGTTTCATGCCACTGACGGCCGATCTTCTCCATGGTCGCGCCCGCTGAGGCGTGGGCAGCCATCTTTTTCTTATGCTCCTCCACCGCCGGGTCCCGGTGCTCGCGCAGCAGCCGCCTTGCTTCCTCACGCCTGACGCGGGCGTCTGCCAACTTCAGATCCGGATAGCGACCGAACACCAGACGCTTCTCCTTGCCGGCAAATCGATATTTGAGCCGCCAGGACTTGGTGCCCTTGCTCGTGACGTAGAGGTAGAGGCCGCCCCCGTCGGCGAGCTTGTAATCCTTGACCTGCTTTTTAGCGCTGCGGCACTGCGAATCGGTTAGCGGCATAGTGCCCCCACATCTTAGAAATCGTGCCCCCGATGTGCCCCCAGCCTGGCTGGTATGGCATGGTGTCGGATGGCATCCGGCGACGTGGATAAATGGCCACAAACCAAGGGTTTTTGCAAGGTTTTGGTGGCGGGTGATAGCCGATGAAACCGGTCTTTGGTGGGCGGTGAGAGGATCGAACTCCCGACCCGCTCGGTGTAAACGAGCCGCTCTACCGCTGAGCTAACCGCCCACGCTTCCGATGCCGGCGCGTAATAAGGGGTTTTGGTGGCGTGGCAAGCGGCAGTGATGCAGCCGCGTATCGGTCGACGCGCGGCCTCGCTCACAGTCGCGGCCCTCGGCGCTACAGCAAAGCCGGCGTGCCCACCCAGATCATCTTCACGTCGTCCGATCCGTCGTTGCGCATCCGGTAGGGGTGGCGCTGGTCGAAATGGGCGCTGTCGCCGGGGCCGAGCAGGAAATGCTCCTGCCCGATCCACACGTCGAGCGCGCCTTCCAGCACGTACCAGAAGCCCTCGCCCTCGCGATGCGCGACGGGGGAGGCGAGGCCCGGCGGCACGGTGATGTGCAGCGCCTCCATCTTGCGCTCCTCGTGCCGGCCGCTCAGCCGGACATAGCCGACGGCCCCGGTGCCGAAGTGGAGATGTTCGGGGTCGCTGCCGCGCCGCACGATCTGTCCCGGCGGCGGCGCGCCGACGAAATAGCTCATCTCCACGCCGAGCGCGGCGGCGATCGAGGTGAGCGAGGTCAGCGACGGCATCGCCCGGTCGCGCTCCACCTGCGAGAGGAACGGCACGGACAGGCCGCTGCGATCGGCGAGATCCTGCAGCGTAAGGTCGAGCCGGCGGCGACGATCGCGGATCGCGGCGCCGATCGGCGGCAGGCCGGGCGCGTCGGCGCGGGCGGACGTGTTCGGCATCGGCCGCGCTCAGCTATGATCCGCGATGATCCGCCAGCCCGCCGGTGTTCGCTTGAAGAGCAGGGTCGTCGGCCCCGTCGTGTCGCCGCCATGGGCGGCATCGCGGTGAAGGTGGAAGCGGCCGACCACATAGGCGTGGTCGGCGCCAATCTGCCGGAAATCGACGATCTCGAGCGACAACTGTCCCATCGCCGCCGTCGATCCGCCGCCGAAGCGCTCGCCATACATGGCCCGGATCGCGTCGTATCCGTGGATGACATGCGTGGCGTTCACGTAGGTGATCGTGGGCGACTTGTCGTAGCATCCCATGAAGCGATCGAGGTCGCCGGAATTCCACGCCGCCGCGCTGGCATCCATCACCGCCTGGATCGAACCTTGCGTGGAAGGGGCGGCCGCCACCGCTCCCGACGATACCCCGACGACCATCGCGATCGCCCCGGCCCCCGCTGCCATGATGCTCCTCGTCATGCTGCCTCCCTGTGTCTGAAAGATCATAGCGGTCTCACAAAGATAAGCTATCATCAAAAAAGTTTGACAGTGCAAAAAAGTTTATGATTATTTCGTTCCCAAGCGGCAACGACCGTGGATGCGAAAAGGCAAATGCCTAGCTCCAAAGGGGACCATCATGGGTATCAGTTTCTCGACCCTGCTTCGTAGTGCCTGCGCCACGGGCGCGCTCATCGCGGCCGGTGCCGCTTCCGCCCAGGCGCCGGCCGCGCCGGCGGATTCCAACGAGATCATCGTCACCGCGCAGAAGCGCAGCGAGACGATCCAGCACGTGCCGCTGTCGATGACGGTGCTGACCCAGGCCGATCTGGAGAAGCGCGGCGTCCAGAGCCTCTACGATGTCTCGCGCATCGCCCCCTCGCTCGCGGTGGTGTCGTCGGGGCCGGGCGAGAACAACCTGATCATCCGCGGCATCTCGTCGATCGCCGGATCGGCGGCGACGGTCGGTTATTATCTGGACGACACGCCGATCGCCGCCTCCAGTAACGCGGCCCTGCTCTCGACGCGCGGCGTGATCGATCCCTCCGCGCTCGACGTCGCGCGGATCGAGGTGCTGCGCGGGCCGCAGGGCACGCTCTACGGATCCAGCTCGATGGGCGGCACTGTGCGCTACATCTCGAACCAGCCGAACCTCGACAAGTTCGAGGGCCGGATCAAGGCCGACCTGTCCGACACCGCGCATGGCGGGTTCAACTGGAACCTCAACGGCGTGATCAACCTGCCGGTGGTGCAGGACAAGGTGGCGCTGCGCGTCGCCGCCTATGTGCGTCGCGACGACGGCTATATCGATCGCTACCCGATCGACCCGACCAACTATCTCGCCGCCGACACCAGCGCGAAGAAGCAGAACAACGTCAACACCTACAAGACCTACGGCGCGCGCGCGGCGCTGCTGATCAAGCCGAACGACACTCTGTCGATCACGCCGTCCTTCCTCTACCAATATTCGCGGCTCGGCACGCCCTTCACCTTCGATGCGGTGCCCGGCTCGCTCAAGAACCCGATCCAGGCGCGCGATGTCGACGAGACCAATACGCAGAAGAGCTGGATCGCAAACCTGACAGTGAAGCAGGAGCTGGGGCCGGTCGATATCACCTCGTCCAGCTCCTATTATCACCGCAACGTCAGCCTGATCGACGACAGCTCGAAGGTGGTGAACTATTTCTTCGGCACGCCGACTGTCGAGCCGGTGGCGATGTACGGCCACTACAAGAACAAGGAATTCACCGAGGAACTGCGCGCCGCGACCAATTTCAGCGGGCCGTTCCAGCTGATCGTCGGCGGCTTCTACCATGACGTGAAGGCGCCGCTGGCGTCCGAAATCCCGTTCCCCGACGATTTCACCTATCGCAACGACGCGCCGTTCAGCAGCTTCCAGACCATCTATGCGGGCACCCGCAACGCGACGCTGAAGGAATATGCGGGCTTCGGCGAGGCATCCTACAAGATCACCAGCACGCTGACGGCGCGGGCCGGCCTGCGCGTTTTCCAGGTGAACCAGAGCTTCTTTCAGACCGGCGACGGCCTGTTCAACGGCGGCTATTCGGCCGTCACCAACAAATCGCGCGATCATGGCGTGACGCCGAAATTCAGCGTGCAGTGGCAGGCCACGCCGGACAAGATGCTCTACGCCACCATCTCCAAGGGCTATCGCCCCGGCGGCCCTAATAACCCGGCGCCGGCCAATGTCTGCGGCAACGAGGTGCAGGGCCTCGGGCTCAACCAGGGGCAGCTCACCGCCTATGGCCCCGATCACCTGTGGAACTATGAGGTGGGCGCCAAGACGAGCTGGCTCGATCATCGCCTGACGGTGAACGGTTCGGCCTTCTACATCGACTGGGCCAAGGTGCAGCAGCAGATCGTTCTGCAGTGCGGCTTCAACATCACCGCCAACTTCGGCAAGGCGGTGAGCAAGGGCGGCGAGCTGGAGGTCGAGTTCCGGCCGACCAAACAGGTCACGCTCGGCGCCGGCTTCGGCTACACCAACGCGACGCTGCGCAACGACGTGCCCGGCACTGCTGCGGTGAAGGGCGACCAGCTGCAGAACACGCCGAAATGGACGGCCAACGCCTCGGCCGAATATCACGACCAGATCAGCACGACGCTCAAGGGCTTCGCGCGGCTCGATTATTCCTATCTCGGCCCGGCCGACTTCCTCTACGACCGGACCAGCCCCTTCTATCGCCGCGCGGGCTTCTCGATCTTCAACGCGCGCATCGGCATCGATCCGCTGGACGGCCCGTGGGAGGCATCGGTCTACATCAACAACATGTTCGACAAGCAGGGCGCGACCGACCTGCCGGTGGCGATCTCGGCCGATCTGCCGACCACCCGTCGCGTGGCGCTCAACCAGCCGCGCACGGTCGGCGTGACGCTCGGCTACCACTTCTGATCGGCGATGCGGACGGCGGCCGCGCGGTCGTCGTCCGCCCGGACGTGAGCATGTTTGAACCCTCTTCCTATCGTGATCGCCGGCAGGCGCTGAGAATCGCCTTGCCGGGCGCGCTGATCCTGCTGCCCGGCCATGACGAAGCGCCGATGGATTTCCGCGCCAACGTCTATCCGTTCCGGCAGGACAGCTGCTTCCGCTATTTCTTCGGGCTCGACCGGCCAGGCCTCGTCGGGCTGATCGATGCGGAGACCGGCGAGGACTGGTTGTTCGGCGACGATCCCGGCATCGACGCGACCATCTGGCTCGGTGAGACCGAGCGGCTGGCCGCCGCCGCCGAACGTGTCGCGGTCCGCCATACGGCGCCGCGCGCCCATCTGGCGGATCGCCTCGCGCGGGCGATAGCGGCGGGCAGGGCGATCCTCCATCCACCGTCTTACCGCGCCGAGACCCGGCAGATGCTGGACGGACTGCTCGCCGGGCAGGCGGCGGGCGACCCGGACGGGCGCCTCGCCGGGGCCATCGTCGCGCTGCGCGAGATCAAGCATCCGGACGAGATCGCCGAGATGGAGCGCGGCCTCGCCGTCACCCGCGACATGCACCACGCGGCGATGGTGCTCACCCGGCCAGGCGCGCGCGAGCAGGAGATCGTGGGGCAGGTCGAGGGGCTGGTCCGATCGGCAGGCCTGCGCTTCGCCTATCAAACGATCTTCTCCGGCCGGGGCGAGATCCTGCACAACCTCCGCTACGATCGCACGCTGGCGGCGGGCGAACTCGTCGTCCACGATGCCGGCGCGTGGAGCGCGGGCGGCTATGCCACCGACATCACGCGCACGATCCCGGTGACGGGCCGTTTCGATCCGGTGCAGGCGCAACTCTACGACGCGGTGCTGCGCGCGCAGACGCTGGCGATCGCGCTGTGCCGGCCGGGCGTACGCTTCCTCGACATCCACCTCGCCGCCGCGCGCGTGCTGGTCGAGGCGCTCTGCGATCTCGGCCTGTTCCGTGGCGATCCCGATCGGATCGTGGCGAGCGGCGCCTATGCGCTCGGCTTCCAGTGCGGCGTCGGCCACCAGATCGGCCTCGACGTCCACGACATGGAGGCGCTGGGCGAGGATGCCGTCGGCTATGACGGCGCCACGCGGCGCAGCGGTCTCTTCGGGCTTCGCAGCCTGCGCCTCGCCAAGCCGCTCCGGCTAGGCATGACGGTGACGATCGAGCCGGGCCTCTATTTCATCCCGCAGCTGATCGCGATGTGGCGGGCCGAGCGGCGCCACCGCGACATGATCGACTATGACCGGTTCGAGGCGTTCGCCGGGTTCGGCGGCATCCGGATCGAGGACGATGTCCTCGTCACGCCCGACGGCAGCCGCGTGCTGGGGCCGCCCATCGCCAAGACGCGTGAGGAGATGGCCGGCGTGATGGCCGGATAGCTCAGCCTAGCGGTCGCACCAGCTGCACCGCGAGGCCGAGCCACGCGGGATCGGCGATCACCTGCTGGCGGCCGCCGTTGGAGAGCGGCAGGATCTGCAGCTTGCCGGGTTCGCGCCCGATCATCCGGCCGAACAGGAAGCGGCCGGCGGGGCGGGGCAGCAGCACGTCGCGGTTCAGCGCCTGGCCGAAGGCGTCGGGCGCCAGCCGATCCAGCCACACCGTGTCGCCGGCGCGATAATCGCCGACGCCGGCCTCGACGATCAGCGCGAGCGCGCCCGCCTCGGGCCGAGGCGGGGTCGCGAGCGAGGGTTGGCGCGGCGCGACCGCGCCGTTGGCGCTCAGGATCGCGGCGACCGGCAGGTCCACCGTGTCGGGCAGCTGCACGAGGTCCGCCGCCTCGACGCCGAGCGCCTTCGCGATGCGGTTCAGCCAGCCGACCGAGACGGTGCGCGTGCCCGTCTCCAGCCGGCCGATGGTCTGCGCCGTGGTCGCGGGCACGCAGCGCTCCGCCACTTCGGCGAGCGTCAGCCCCTTCGCTTTGCGGACGTCGCGGATACGCGTGATCACAGTCGGCCTCCCATAACCGCAAGGGTTATTCTCTTTCCTACAGCATATCCTTTGTGGCAATGCGGGGCCATAGCGAACATAAAGGGAACGAATCGCATGGGTACCGGAGTGAGTCTGCAGGGCCGGCGCGTGCTGGAGGCGCTGAGCGAGGGGCGCCGATTCCGCCGCCGCGCGGGCGGTTGGGCAGCCGGGCCGCTGGTCGCGACCGACGCGCTGGTCGCCGATCTGGAGCGGCGCGATCTGCTGGCGGTCGAGGGCGACTCGCTGGCGGCGGGCGAGGCGGGGCGGGCGTGGTTCCGCCGGCAGGCCGACTCGGCGAAGCGTCTGCTTGCCGAGCGGGCGCGGCCGGAGGATGGCGAGCCGCGCAAGGTTGGTGCGAGGGGCCGCGCACGTCCGGCGCGCAGCGTGACGGTCAATCTCGCCGAATCGCCGCTCGGCTGGCTGAAGGCGCGCGGACTGGTCGATGCGCGGCAGTACGAAGCGGGTGAGCGGCTGCGCGGCGACTGGACGGTCGCCGGCCTCGGCCCGCGCGTGACGATGCGCTGGGATGCGGGTGCGCGCTCGACCGGCGACGGTCTCGACCCGGCCCTCGCCCAGATCGCGGCGAAGCGGCGGGTGGACGCCGCGCTGGATGCGGTGGGGCCGGGGCTGAAGGACGTGCTGTGGCGCATCGTCTGCGCGGGCGAGGGCATGGAGGCCGCCGAGCGCGCGCTCGGCTGGCCGGCGCGCGCGGGGCGGGTGGTGCTGACGCTGGCGCTGGATCGGCTCGCGGATTTCTATGGCTTGGGGTGAGGGCTGCTATCGCCCCATTTGCGGACAAGCACCTTACGGCCTCGGCATGCCTGATATGCAGGCTTCCATCGCTTCTCGTGCCAGCCTGTCGATCCAATCGTCTCCCGATGCCTCGGTCCACGGTCGAACATGTTCGGCAAGAGTAGCATCTGCAATAAGGGCGACGGCCTCAAACACCGGCACACTTACGCAGTCGCTGCACAGCGCCATAATAGCATAAGGGAGTGCGAGCTTGGTATCACGCTGCGCAAGACCTAAAAGAGCTTCCGCTCTAACAATCTCTTCATGGTCCGCGATGGCGTTCAGTAGAGCCTCGCGCACTTCCGCCGTGTCGATCTCTTGTTGTGAAAGAAGCATCGTCGCCCAGTCGCGATTGGTCGGGTCATCGTCCCGCGTCATAGCGATGAGGCGTCGCAGGTTATCTTCGGCGAAGGCGCTTCCGACAAGAGTCACATCCCCACTTATAACCTGATTCAGGAAGTCAGACGCCGGATAGTAGTCCTCGCTCATGGACACGCCATATCAGCCTCGCGGAATGCCCGCTAACCACCATCTCCCGTCACTCCCGCGTAGGCGGGAACCCATAGACGTTGTGCTCCCAGATCGCGCGCGGGGGCTTCTGGACCCCGGATCAAGTCCCGGATGGCGGCCAGGGCGCGCAGTCGTCATCC
>BACX01000225.1 GCA_000333335.1 Sphingomonas-like bacterium B12
ATGCTGCTAGCCCAGCACAGATTGATACCCCAGAAATCCGGACTGCTCTTCTAGCCGCAACTTCGGACGACGATGCGTGCGTCCGTGGCGAGGCGCTTCAAGGATTGGCGGAGCGTGACCGCGACTTAGTCATGCCCTTGTTAATCAGCGAACTCATGCGCGACGACTGCGCCTACGCTACCTTTCAAGCGGCCCGCATCGTCGCCGATCCTATGTTGTTGGAACACCTGCGCCCGTGGGCAGGCCGAGGTGGAGCGACTTGGATCGATGCCGAGATAGTGGACGCGATTTCAGCGTGCGAAGGCAGGCGAACAGCCGGAAGCTGACTGGCCACTAATGGGGCGACAACGGCCCGGCCGATTTGTCGCCCGGCACCGGTCGGGCCGCTTCCGGCGAGAATCGATGGACCAACGGCGCGGGAATGGCACGGGGTGGTGGATTTGCGACTGTCCGCTTCGGGGTGGCAAGGTGTGGATAGCCGACCTTGCAGGCGGTAACGACGCTCCGCTATCCTCAGGCCATGAATATTTTACCCGGCCGCCGCGAGCGTCATTTTCGGGCTGCGTTAGTCGTATGCGGCGCGGCCTTCATGCTCGGCGTCGTCGTATTAGCGGGAGTGCGGGACGGCGGTAGTGTGGGGCTCTTGCACGGATTAGTCGGCAGCGCACTTTGCGCTGCTAGCGCATTTGCTCTTCATCGATGGTGGTGTTGGGCGGGCAAACTGACGGACTGAATATGGTGCTTAGCGGAAGAGCAGCTTACGATGCTTTCTTCTTGAAGGTCACAGTCAAACCATTGCAGGGAGCGTTGTGAAAGGGCGCAAAGCCAGTGTTCCAAAAAAGCTGATCGTCCGAGTGCGTTACTACAATCGAGTCGTTGGCGGTCCAAGCAACGAGGGCCATGGCATCCCGATAATGTGACGCTGCTGCACAGCCGGCGAGATACCAGTTCGGCATCCACCGAGGTCTAACCATCACGACAATCGAAGGCACGCTACCCACGACTATCCGCTCAACTTGTGCGACTTTCTTCCCGTCGGGCGACGGCGTTCTCGATATTACCATTCGTTCCGAATCGAGAAAAACCGCTGGACCCATCCCCCAGAACGGGAGCGTCGCTAGGGCACACAGAAGGGCAATCACAGAGACCAAGATCAGCTTTGTTTGGCGCCTCATCATCTACTGATGTCAGGCGTTCGGGACAACCGCAACTGGGGCGGCAACGGCCCGGCTGATTTGTCGCCCGGAACCGGTCGGGGCCGTTTCCAGTGAGAATCGATGCGTCGGCGGCGCGGGAATGGCACGGGGTGGTGGACAAGCGACAGGCAGCTAACGGTAGATCACCGCTGGAGTCGGTCGTAAAGGGCTATTCAATAATTACGGGACGTGACGAAATCACGGATATCCCACTTCCTGTGAGTTGCGCGTTCAAGCAATCGACCTTGCTATTAGTTTTCTGACGACCCAGATATTCCGCTGAGCTTGGTGCAGAAAATCCACCCTGAACAAAGGGAAGATCAACAAGATATCGATGGCTGCGTGCCTGATCGGCTTTGAATTTGAGAGAATCTATTCCGCATTTCAGTGCGGCGGCCTCCAACTTCGGGGTGTCTGACTTCGCACAAGCGGGTGAGGCTGCGACGGCACAAAGCGCAACGATCTTCCATTTCTGCATGGCTATGTCGTTTCCCTGATTACCCCCGCTCTTCATCCTATGCGGGATGTCTGCTGTCGGGAAGGCGGCGATCAAGCCGGAAGAACGCAGATTGGGGCGGCAACGGCCCGGCAGATTTCCTGCCCGCGAACGGCCGGGCGTCTTTCGATGCGGATCGAGGTGGCGATATGGTCGCGATCGGCAAGGGATGGTGGAAAGCGGCCGTTGAAGGCCGCCGAAAGAAAGTGTATTATCCTCCTATAACACGATGGCGTCGCCTGTTTAGACTTCTGTGGAATCCGGCGATCGATCGACCTCAAAATCGCTGGATGGTGAACGTCGCAGTCGGAATAGCGATCACCCCCGCTGCTATGCTTTTCCCATTCACAATCTTGTTCTTCGTCCATCCGCTTTGGATGTTTGACGGCTCCTCAACGTTCGCCCTCTTTGTGGGCTTCTATGTCATTCCATGGGCGGTTGCCGGATCGCTGTTCTATCTCGCAGCAACCCAGGGCCCGTCCGCAGAGAGCATCGAAAACAGGTAGCAGTCGGCAGCGACTAGAACCCGCAGTTCCGCCACTGGGGCGGTTGCCGTCTGGCTGCTGCCCCTTCCGGCACCGGATGGGCAGCAATGGGCGCCATGAGATCCCTGGAGGCGATCCAAGCGACGCAGGATGGTAGACATGGATGCTAGAGCATCGAGCTTTTAATTCGACCCATATCCTGCCGCAATGAAATAGTTTCGGCATTCTTCGGGCGAGTAAAGGTCGCAGATGCTGCCGACCGCCTTCCAGAGATCGTCGATGGTCCTCGCCCCGATGCGTCTCAGGTGCGACTTCAATTTCGAGAAGGCCATCTCAATCGGGTTGAGATCAGGGCTGTATGGCGGAAGAAAGAGAAACCATGCGCCGCGGTCTTTGAGGATCGCCTTGGCTTTATCACTTTTATGGCTGGGTAGATTGTCGAGAATGACAACGTCGCCTTCCTCCAGTGTCGGCGCGAGCTGGGTCTCGACATAGACCTCGAAGATCTCTTTCGTCATCGGTCGGTCGATGATCCACGGCGCGGTCAGAGCATCGCATCGCAGTCCGGCGATGAAGGTCTGGGTCTTCCAATGTCCAAACGGCGCTCGCCCTTTCAGTCGCTGACCATGAAGCGCCCGGCCGCGTAGCCGCGTCATCTTTGTCGTGGTCGCGGTTTCGTCGATGAAAACCAGGCGGTGGACATGATCGCGCATGCGAGGCTGACGGTTCAGCCGCCAACGGCGCCGGGCTTCACACACGTCATCGCGTCCGCACTCCGATGCCAGAAGGGCTTTTTTTATATCGAAACCCCATTCGCCGCAGAAAACGGGAAAGCGACGCCGGATGGGCTTTCAATCCGACCTCAGCCTCGAGCCTCGCTGACAACTCGGGCATCGTGATGTCGGACTTCACATCGACCCAGCGAGCCAACGTCGCTGCATGCGCCGCGAGTTTTCCATCACCTGGCGGCCGCCCCTGTCGGGCTGGCGCTGCCGATCCCGTCGCGGCGACCCGCTGCGTCAGTTTGATCGCGCAGCTCGGGCTGACCCCGAACCGCCGCGCTGCATCTCGCCGGCTATGACCTGCAGCGACATGCTCGGAAATCCGCTCTCGAAGATCGCTCGAATAGGATTTTCCCATGATCCACCTCCGATGATGGTGAATCACGTTTCCTTGCGAAAAGGAATCCCCCCGCGATTCCTATTTCAGGCCCGATGCTCTAGGCGGCGGTCACAGCGAAATATCTTTTTGCCGCGCCTCAAACGTGTCGAGCAGCGCGTCGTGGCCAAGCGTCGCCCGCAGACTGTGTTCGTCTCCATCAAGCGGCACCACAAGGAAAAACGATGTTTCGCGATCCGCGATCATCTCGACATCTGCGATCTTGGCAATATCCGTTAGGGTTTCCGTTCTCAAGAGAAGCACCGCATGAGGCATCTCAAAATCATTGTCGGGATTCGGCATAATAACAGCCTCGCTCAACCGTAATACGGCATTGGTTTCGCGCTCATAATCCTCTAAATTGGCAATTATCAGCGACACCAATTTGATATCTGACCTTGCAAGTGCGATAAACACGCTGCTTGAATGGCTTGGAAGATTGAAAGCGATATAGCTGCTTTCGCTGTCACGCTCGCTTGCGGCAATGACGTATTCACCTCTGAAATCTCCCGATAGGGAGAAGCGGAGGATATTCATGTCACTCTCGATGCCGGTCCGCTCGAAAATCAGCTTCAGCACGTTGGCTTGGTAATGATTGAGTTCCATGGACCGCGTCTGACGGCTCACCGGAATGTCTGCAAGGGGGCGGTAGCTGCCGCGCCTGTCATTCCGCGCCACGCCGGTTTCGATAGCCCTCCAACCAATGAATGCGGCTCTCGAACTGTTTGCGCTGTTGACTGTTCGTCGCAATTCCGAGCCGCATACGGCATCGTGAGATTTCTCGGTCGAGATCGGCCAAGCTCAATTCGGCCAATCCCTCCTCATGATCGATGATGCCGCTGCGCTTTCCCATCAGCGAAGATTACCGTCAATGGCGGACGGCAGCAATCGGGATGGGGTCGGGCCGCCATGAATGCCGACTACTGGGGCGGTAACGGCCCGGCAGATTTTCCGCCCGACACCCGTCAGGCCGCTTCCGGCGCGATTCGATGCGCCAGAGGCTCCGGATCGGCACGGGATGGTGGACTGCCGAACAGCAGCTATTGGTGGCGGCACGTGGCGAAGCTGCCCTTCCGCTTGACTGCGCAAGGCCGCTGCAAGAGGATCACCCAATGATCGACTGGCTGCTGACGAACCACCATCATTTTGTGAGAGCGAGCCGCTGGATCATCGCGGGTTGTGCTGCCGCGCTGATGGGCATCGCAAGCCTTCCCCGGACACCGATTGATCGTGTCGTAGCTATAGCTGGCATCGCAGCCATCGGCCTCGTTTTCTTCGTGTGGCTGGGTATTGCCCTGCTTACCATTCTTCGCCCCCGCATCTTTGCGGAGATGCGCCAACGTCGAGGCAATCGACGACCGTGACGACCGCAGATGGTGGGTTGGAGACAGGCGGCTTTCAGCCGGAAACCTTCAACAGCAGACACCAGGCCGGTGCGTTAGTGGGGTGCGAAACGCCTGCGGTCAGCCTCCGTAGCCCACCGGCCTTCTGGGGCGGTTTGATCGTTGAGATCATAGACCGCCAACACCTCGCCATCCACGAGCAGACCGGCCATGTCATCAAGCGAGCTAAATCGAACGGCTGTAGGAATATCGCCGGGCATCGTCGTGACCCGATGGGCATCGAAAGCCAATATGATGCGGCTCTCATCCCCGGTCATATCCATAAGATAGAAGTAGGCCGTATCGTCGTCGCGCTCGAACACGCATCCGAAAACGCCGCGATGATCCACCGCGCTATCGTAGACATCGATCACTTCTATCTCCGTGCCGATGACCCATGAACGGCCACTATCGACAATGCGTCGTATGGCGCACAATGGCAAGAACTGGGGCGGCAACAGCCCGGCAGATTTGTCGCCCGACACCGGTCGGGCCGCTTCCAATGAGAATCGATGCGTCAGCGGCGCGGGAACGGCACGGGGTGGTGGAAAGCAGTCATTCGCCGGATAATTGCCAACGCACCTTGAAGACGTGTTCGGGTTCGATCGTGCCACGAAACTCCGGGACAGCCCGCTCCGCTCGCGCTTCGTCCACGCGCAGGGCGTCTTCTACCGTCGCTTGCAGTTGCGTATGTCGGGGCCAGTCAGCGGCAAGCGCAGGATGTTTATCGTCGGGTTCAAGCGTGCCCTGCTGATACTTCGCTTGGTATCGACGCCAGATCGACCAATCTTCTTCAACGGCCGCCAACTGCTCGGGCGTGATCGGGGTCAACAGGAACACTGCGCTCCAGTCGTCAGCCGCATCATCCCACTCGCATTTGTAGGCGTGAGGAACACCACGATAGTCGGCTATGCCGTTTCGTGGCCCATCATAGTAGTCATGAACGGTATGAACCGTTTCCCAGCCAGAGGTCGTCGCGTCCATCATTCGGCAAAGATATGGCAACTCCGGAACGACAGCAAATGGGTCGATAGCCGCCGGGCCTATTTGACCGCTTCATTTCCTTCGAAGCCCATATATCCAGCGTGACGCTTTTTAAGCTTCGCCAAAACGCAATCGATCTTGTCATATCGCGCTGTCGGATCGGGTTGAATATGGATGAAACCATCGACATTCCGCAGCCACGTGCGAGGCGTTGAGCAACCATCCGATACCGCATCAAGCTGATGCTGGCTCAGCCGCGAGGGCTGATATGGAGAGGACGCGGTCGCGAGCAGCGTCAATGCGAACATGATCATCCGACGTTCTCACCAGCTTCCATTATGTCTCCTGTTAGGATGCCCTGCATCTGCTGAAAATGGCAAGAACTGGGGCGACAACAGTCCGGCGGGTCCGCCGCCCGGCATCGGTCGGACCGCTTTCGGCGAGAATCGATGCTCCAGCGGCGCGGGAATGGCACGGGGTGGTGGATTCGAGACAGTCCGCCTTGCCTACGGGGGCATGGGTTGTAGGTGACGTTGCGATCGGATGAATTTGAGGAGAGGCAGTATGTTGCCACTGCTAATAGCCCTGACTGCCGGCGCTGGTGCCACTGGTCAGGCGCGCCCTTACGAAGTCTGTCAGGTTGGTCGCGTTGCGCTCCAAGATCTTCCTGCCTTTAATGTCAACCGCAACTACGCCAGCTATTACGCGGCATCGGACACCAATCGGACGGACCTGCTGGACGTTTGCCCTGAACTCCGGCGGCTTGTTCCAGAAGGATATCCGGCCGCCGACGACGAGGCACGCGCGCGGGCTAGCGATCATGTTCCTATTCCGTTTCAGCGCGATCTGCGAGCCGTTGAGATATTTTCGATCGACCCGCCACTTATTTCTTCGGATGGTAAAACTGCGCTCGTCACGATGCGGTACGAATGCTCAGGGCTATGTGGGGGGTATACCGAATTCCAATACGTCCGCACCACTGCGGGTTGGCACAAAGACAAGGCGAATGTGGTCGTAGTATCCTGATGATCGGCGCGCACCAGCAGGGATGGCAACGGCTGGCGGTTTTGAGACTGGCAGTTTCAGCGAACGAAGCGCTCGAACTGCTACGCCGGACCGCACGCCCTTTCAGCAAGAAAGGAATAGGGCTTGCCGAAGCATTTGATCATCCGTTCCATAGGCCCCTTATTAGGCGGCCAATCCGAGAAGCTATCTTCGTGCGGTTTTGGCGTTGATAGAAGTGCGTTGTAGGCTGCCATTAAAGCGCGCTTGTCATTCGATAGGAAGGCGATTGTGCCGTCCACGTAAGCGTTCCACCCGTCCGTATTATCTTTCTGCCTCTTGTAGGACAGTTTGAACAGATGAAGCGCCGCAGCGATTTGGCCATCGGCTGCGCGCACTTGCCCCTCGTGCCAAGTGAGCAAGATGTATAGTGGCGATGAACGATGTCTCGCTCGGTAGTCGCGAATTACATCCGCCGCTTCCGAACGACAGCCATGATCCGAAAGGCTGCGGAAACCTCGCAAGGGATCTTGGTCAAATACCATTTCGTCGAGCGCCATCATAGCGGCGTGATCAAAGCGGCAGTCCTCCCGGCGTGATAGCGCAGCCGTGCTGGGCGTCGAAAAAAACAACATGGTGGCCAGCATCGGGCTCATCGTCACCGCACCTTCTGGCTCTCGGTCTCGCTCCATAGCGAGACGATCTTTCCGATGCCGAAACGGGCTTCCAACTGCCGCTTAGCCTGATTGAGATCGGCGGCTTCGACGGTCGCCCGGTCGTGAACATCCTCTGGACCAGTTTGCTCGATAATCGCGTGATAGATGCCCATTCGCTGATCATAGCATCGGACGCCACGCCCGCTATCGGAGAAGTCGTATTCGGTCTGAACGTCTGAAATTGGGGCGCTATTTGCCGGACCGCTTAGGGAGCGGATAGCGCGAGCAGTCGGGTCGCGCCATCTCCGACGGCTTGCCCTGCGCGGCGTAGACAATCCCGACCCATCCGCGATCATACGGGTCCGGACACTGCCATCGTAGCGCCTTGATCATCGCGGGGACAGGCTCATCCAGGGCGGGATTGCCAGAACTTGCAACAACAACTGCGTCGCCGATGTGTTCGGGTCCGTCCCATCGGATGCAGAGCCCTACGGTGCCATTCAAGTATATCGGTGTGGTCGAACCCAGAGTTGCCGCCAATATCAAAGATCCGATCATTCCGCCCTCCGAGGGGCGACCTTTCTCCCACGCAGCGGAACGAGCAATTTCAATTTTAGTCTAGCTAATCTCAGCTTTTTATCTAGCGATACCGACAACACAGTGAGCAATGCCGTGATCGCTTTGCGGCGGTGACAGTCCGACAGATCTCCGGTCCGGAACAAGTTGGCCGGCCTAAAGCTCGATTCGATGCGCCTGCAACGAATGATCGGCTCACGGACTAAGGGTGGCGCGGGAATTGCAGATATAAAGAACGAGCAGCCCCGCTCTCGACGCGCCGGCTTCTTGCTCCTCTAGGCGGCGCGTCGGATTGCGGGCGCGAGACTGCTCATTCAGGCGTCAAGACTTCGCTCTACTGCTTCCCCAAGGTGCTCGAGTGCATCGATCTGCGCGATGATGGTATCCAGCTCCGTCACCGTTAGCCCGGACCGTGCGTCGATGACTGCGCCATGGACCAGCGTCGACCGCCAATCGACCAGTCGCGCCAATGCAGATGTTAGATCCTGCTTCATTACCGCCTCCTGCTGCTCGACAGGGGTGTGAACGAAGCAACATAGATCAGGTTCGCCCCCTGGCGTCGGGCTCAGGGGCGAGTTTACGCCCCTGAGCGAACCAATCACCTGCTTTCTGGCGTCGGTCCAGGCCCGATGATCCCACCTTCGTTTGGTGGCGGTTCGCTCTGCGGCCGTTCCAATCGATGCGGCACCGGCTCGCCGATCGGCGCGTCAGGCGACAGGGTGACTCCATCGTCATCCGGCGAAGGCCTTGGATTATCGTCGCTCATCGCTGATCACCCTCCGTAGGCTTATCGGTCGGGTCTCCAGGGACGGGCGGCTTCTGGATCACGCCGCCAGCCGGCTCCCACTCGGCGCCTTCCGGACGGAAGTCTTCAGACTCGTCCGGCTTCGTTGGCTGAGCCTCGGCGACGTTGTCATCCAACGGCTTCTCCTGATCGCCGGTAATCACTGGTAGCCGCCCTCGGTCTTCCGCTCCTCGGCGGCGTCCTCCTGAGCTTCTTCCATGGCCTTCTTCTCACCGGTCTCGCCGTGCGGCTCGCTGCCGGTTTTGTTGTTCGAGTCTGGACCGGCGTCGCCTTCCGGACCCGAGGCGGGGGGCTTGGACATTTTGGTCTCCTTGGTTGAGCGGGCGAGCCCAAGCGCGTTCAATCGACCGGCCTCTGATTTTCCTTAAGGCCGCTGTAGTCGCCTTCCTTTGGCGCGCTGCCTTCGTCCTCGCCCTCTTCGTCACCGTGATCGCGTTCCTGGCGACCATCGTCCGTGTCGCTGTCAGATTTCGTTTTCGGATCGGTATTGGCTTGGGGATCTGATGGTGGCGTCGAAATGTCGCTGTCCTTCCGTGATCAGGAAGGCTCAAGCGCGTGGCGAGGACCGTTGATCCTGTCGTTACGCTGCTGGTGCGCTGGAAGTAGCAGCCGTCCGCCTAGTCCGAATGGACTTTGCCGTTCAAGCGCTTGATGAGGCCGGCAGCAGGCCGGAACGATGGGACACGCTTTGCCGCGACCGTCACCTCTTCGCCTGTCCGGGGATTGCGGCCGATCCGAGCGCGGCGCGCCTTAGTCAAAAAGGCGCCAAATCTCCGAAGCTCGATGCGACCGCCCGCGACTAGCTGATCCGCCATAGTGGCGAACAGCAATGTCACCAGGCGCTCAACATCGCGGCGTGCGAGCGAAGGGTTTGCCATAGCAAGTCTGTCGGTTAGCTCGGATCGCGTCATGCCTTTCTCCCGGCGACGCGTCAGTCGATACCAAGCCGGGCAGATCGGTTCATTTACTAGGATTAAAGTTAGCTTTTGGGATC
This sequence comes from Sphingomonas-like bacterium B12, assembly GCA_000333335.1. Classification (GTDB taxonomy): domain Bacteria; phylum Pseudomonadota; class Alphaproteobacteria; order Sphingomonadales; family Sphingomonadaceae; genus Solisphingomonas. The sequence continues at coordinate 9,735 of BACX01000225.1, forward strand.
GGCGGCGGCCTTCCAGAGCCCGCTCGGAACGAAGACAATATCGTGCGCTTCGGCGATAGACCAAGCCTGGTCAGCGTAGCGCTCGGCCATCATCACATGCAGATCGACGACGTCCGGATCAGTCGCTTGTCGAGCCAACGAGCGCTCGGCAATCTCACGCGAGATGCAATGGTCATATTCTTGCTGGGGGCCGTAAGCCTGAAGCGACACGAAAGCTCTCCTCCATGCCCCGCCAGCACCGGTAATAGCTGCGCCTGACCGCTGCGCGACAACCGTGGATCAGTATTTTGGTAGGAGTCTGCCACAGCGCCGAAGCTGGGTACCTTGCCACAGGGCTGACCAGCTGGTAGCCACTATCTTCCAGACGTTCTCCATTCGTTCTATGCTGGTCATCCGCCCGAGTCGGGCACCGGACATTGAGAGGAGCACCAGCAATCGGGCGACTTCGGCATGATGAGCGGCTGCGCGCGGCCGTTCGCGATCGGTATGAACTGGCTTATCTTCCGCCGGATAACCCGCCGTTCGAGATTGCTGAGCGTCGCTGTACACCTGCGTATCTTGAAGCCCTCTATGCCGAGCGCGAGGCCCAGCTTGCAGGACGTGAGATGGCCGCACTAGCATGGCAGTTGGAATTGGTCTGATGCGTCTGCCTGATCATGTCGATGGCAAGCTGCGCGAGATCACGCTGTTCGAGCAATGGATGGGCATGACGCCCGAGGAATGCGATGCAATCGGCGCGCCTGATGATGAGCTAGATCAAGGCCCATTGCCGCCTCTGCACGAACAATGATTGTGATGCCCTCGTCGATGAGATGGCGGCAGGCGCTTGGGAGGCGACCGGCTATGGCGAAAGCTGGGAGAGGGCCCCGGCCATGTGGCACACGGCCTTCCGACACCACGCCGATCTGATGCTCCGTGTCCCGGAGCGCGACCGTGAGCACTGAGACGCTGACGAAGCAGCAGGTGGCGTTCGAGATCCGGTTTGCCCTCGGGCGGCTGGTGCTGCGAACTTCATAGCGGCGCACGCGAAGAGCCCGGAAGCCCGGTTGCGGGCGCTGGAGGCGCCAACGGCGATCGTCACAGCGAGGTTCGATGTCCTAACGGTGACGCGGGAATTGCCGCCCGGCTGGCAGAAACCGCTCTGCGGGTAAGGCCGACTGGCGGCTATCCATTCGCTTATACGCTGGATTACATCGTCGATCTAGGCGCACTGGCGCGACCCGACTGGCTGACCGCGGCGCGGATGCGATGGGCGCGCGGCTTCGTCCGTGGGCCGCAGACTGAACGTCATCGCTGTTCAAGGATCTTGAGCGCGGGCATCCCGGACATCATCGCCTATCGCGTGCGTGACGAAGATGGGGCTCTGCCGTCGGCAGCGAACTTGAATTTGGGCAGCGGATCCTGCCGGGACATCGCCGCCCTTTTTTTCGATGCGGTCCGCCATCTCGGCATAGGCGCACGCGCGGTTTTCGGATCTCATCGAACGAGATCAGTCTGCCTACGACACTGGATCAACCCACGCTTGGGCGCAAGCCACCAAGACGGCTTGATCAATGGCGGTTTTGGCCATCGATCAGATCATTTGGATGGACGAGACCGCGCGAGATCATCGACGCCCATTGCCCAGCAAATGCGCGCCGGCGGCGGGAGAATTTTGCGCGGTTATAAGCGAATTCGCTGCCAGACACGCCCTTAGGCTTGTGCGCTAGCATCATATCCAGGATCCGGATGTCGGCGTCGCGACTGCTATCCTCCAGATGCTCGTTCATGATCGTGAGAAAGGCAGTGCGCCAGCCATGGGGAACATGGCGGTCCCGATAGCCCTCCCGTCGATATAATTGCTCCATCGCATTCGTGGACATTGGCCGGCGCGTGGATCGGACAGATGGAAAGAGTAGATCGATCTTTCCGGTTAGGCGATACAAAGCCCGAAGGGTCGCTACAGTCTCTCGGGCCAACGGGACGTCGTGCTCGAAAGCGTCTTCGCTTTTGTCATTGAGTTCGAGTTTCATCCTCGCCGCCGGAATGCGCCAAACCGCTTCTGGCGCAGGCTTTTCTGGATCGCTCCAATCGATCTCTTCGAACTCACCCCACCGCGCTTTCGCACAGACGGCGGCGCGCACCGCGGTGAGTGCAAGCAACCCGGGATCAAGCTTCGTGCCGGGATGGCCNTAGATTCATCGATCGTCCGCTGC